>JAIDUY010000323.1 GCA_029059965.1 Muribaculaceae bacterium | reverse complement strand
CGTCGGGGGCGTCGGGCACGAGGGTGACCTGCGTGGGGCGGACGGCCTTGACGAGCTCGATGAACTCGGGAGAGGGATAGCCCTCGATATTGAACTCGCACTTGAGGACGGGGCGCAGGCGGAAGACATCGTCGCGGCGGATGTGACGCTCGTCGGGTCGGGGGTGGACAGTGATGCCGTCGGCTCCGAAGCTCTCGATGTCGAGGGCGACGGCCTCGACGTCGGGATTGTTCTCGCCGCGTGCATTGCGCAAAGTGGCGATTTTATTTATGTTAACGCTAAGGTTGGTCATCGGAAAATTTGTCATTCAGTAAAAATTCCGTAAATTTGCTGTTTGATAAACAAAGTATAGTCGCGATAGTGCGGCAATCTTTTGCAAAAATAGTCAGAAATAATAGAATCACGAAAGAAAATGGGTGCAAAACAAGCAATTTTCGCCGAAAGAGCCGCGAGTTACCCTGAAGTGGGCGACTGGTCGCGCTTTGTGGTGGGCTGCCGGCGCGAGGACTACAGCGCGTCGCTGCTCGCACGCGCTGTCGAGGACTGCGACGCCCATGTGTTGAATCTCAACGTATCCGAGCCCGGAGCGCTGACGGGTGACGCCGCCGCCGGCGTCACCTCCGACGACGGCTATGCCGTCCGCGTCGAGCTCCGCGTGAACCACCGCAACGCCGAGAGCGTGAGCCGCTCGCTGGAGCGCTACGGCTTCGCCGTACTGAGCGCCGAAAGCAGCTCCGAGGCCGACGACGGACGCCGCCTCGACAACTACCGCAATCTGATGCACTACTTAGAGATATAGCCGATATGCGCATAGCCATCTATGGAAGCCGCCGGCAGGAAGCCAGCGCCGAACCGATAAGGGAGTTTCTGGAGTCGCTCCGCAGCAAGGGAGCGACAGCCGTGATGCACCGCAAGCTTTACCGACATCTGTACGAGCTCATGCCAGGCGTTCTTGGCGTGGTGGGTACGGTTGTCGACGGCGACGATTTCGAGGCCGACATGGCCGTGAGCCTCGGCGGCGACGGCACCTTCCTGCGCACGGCCATGTGGGTCGGCGAGAAGGAGCTGCCCATAATCGGGGTCAATACCGGCCACTTAGGCTTCCTGACGGCTCTGCCCGTCGAGAGGCTTCCGCACCTGCTCGACGAGCTCGGAGGCGATGCCTTCCGCATGGAAAGCCGCCGCCTGCTGGAGCTCGTGTCGCCCTGCCTGGACGTACATGCGGCTCCCTACGCACTGAACGAAATAGCAGTGACCAAGGTGGAGACATCGTCGATGATCAACGCCGACGTGAGCATCGACGGGCGCCCGCTGGCGCAGTACCGCGCCGACGGACTTATCGTGTGCACTGCCACGGGCAGCACGGCCTACAACCTGTCGGTCGGCGGCCCGATAGTGCAGCCTACCGTCGACGTGTGCGTGCTGTCGCCCGTAGCGGCCCACTCGCTGTCGATGCGTCCTCTGGTTGTCGACGGCTCGTCGACCATCCGCATCGTCCCGACGGGACGTGCGAGCCATGTGCGCGTGTCGCTCGACAGCCGCTACTACGAAATCGAAACCGGCACGACTGTCGAAATCCGCCGCGCGCCCTTCGCCGTGCATCTGCTCCAGCCCGCCGGCCGCAGTTTCGCCGACACCCTGCGCGACAAACTCCACTGGGGCGAAAACTGATGGAGGCACCCTCCATCGGCGCAGTCCGCGAGGTGCTGTCGGGCCGGTACCGCTCCGGACATCCGCTCGACGCGGAGCTGTCGGTGCGCGTCAGCCGCACCTCGCGCCGGCTGACGGCACGCTGGAAGGGGCCGGTGCTGTGTCTGTCGATGCCTCCGGGGATTGCGGGGGCGACTGTCGCCGACTTCCTTACACGAAACATCAAGGCCATCACGGCACGCCGCCCCGAGCCTCGCTTCCGCATAGGCATGGTCGTCGACTGCACCGAAATCGACATCAGCATCGTCGAGTCGTCCCGCCTCGACGATGAGCGCATGGAGCTGTGGCGCGCGGGCGAGGCCGTGCGCGGCAAAGAAACGAACTATATAATAGGACTCGGCGCCGAAGCCGCCGCCAACATCGCCGACCGCGACGTGCAGACGGCAGTCAACCGCATGATGCTGAGCTGCGCGCGCCATGCCGCGCCCGCATGGATTCTGCCGCTGGCACGGCAGTGTGCGGCACGGACGGGGGTGTCGCCGAGACGGTGGACATTCAAGGATTCGGTACGCAATTTGGGTTCCTGCTCGGGCACGGGCGAGATAGCGCTCAGCCCGCGGCTCATCTTCCTTCCCGTCGAGCTGCGCGAATATATCATCTGCCACGAGCTGGCGCACCTGAGCGAGATGAACCACAGCGCGGCCTTCCACAGCGTGTGCGACGGCTACCTCGGCGGCCGCGAGGCAGAACTGCGCCGAAAGCTCCGCGCCTTCAGTTTTCCGGTGTTTTAGAACACTCTCTTACTCAGCGGGGGTGTCGTAGGTTTCGTAGAGGAGGTCATTGTAGGGGAAGCGGCTCAGGTGGATTTCGCGTGCCATCTGATAGAGGCGCTTCTTGAGTGCGTCGATGTTGTCGTTCTTCTTTGCGGATATGAAGATGCAGTTGTCGTTGACGCGGGCCATCCAGGATTTTTCGAGCTCTTCGAGAGTCATGTGGCAGCGCTGCCTGGGCGAGAGGTCGTCCTCGTCGCGCGGCGTGCACGTGAAGGCGTCGATTTTGTTGAACACCAGGAGCATGGGTTTGTCAGCGCCGTCGCAGACTTCGCGCAATGTCTTGTCGACAACCTCAATCTGCTCCTCGAACTGGGGATGGGAGATGTCGACGACGTGGACGAGGATGTCGGCCTCGCGGACCTCGTCGAGAGTGCTCTTGAAGGAGTCGACAAGATGTGTGGGGAGCTTGCGGATGAATCCGACGGTGTCGCTCAGGAGGAAGGGGAGATTGTCGATTACGACCTTGCGGACTGTGGTGTCGAGAGTGGCGAAGAGCTTGTTCTCGGCGAATACGTCGCTCTTGCTCAGCAGGTTCATCAGCGTGGACTTGCCGACGTTCGTGTAGCCTACGAGGGCGACGCGTGTGAGCTTGCCACGGTTCTTGCGCTGCACGGCTTTCTGGCGGTCGATGGCTCGGAGCTCTTCCTTGAGCAGTGATATCTTGGTGAGGATTATACGGCGGTCGGTCTCGATCTGTGTCTCGCCGGGGCCTCGCATGCCGATACCGCCGCGCTGGCGCTCGAGGTGGGTCCACATTCGTGTGAGTCGCGGCAGAAGGTACTGGTACTGCGCAAGTTCGACCTGTGTCTTGGCCGATGCCGTCTGTGCCCTCTTTGCAAAGATGTCGAGAATGAGGTTGGTGCGGTCGAGGATTTTGACGCCGAGCTCGCGCTCTATGTTGAGAACCTGCTTGGTCGAGAGGTCGTCGTCGAAGATGGCCATGGCGATGTCGCCGTCGTCTTCGATGAACTTGCGTATTTCCTCGAGCTTGCCCTTGCCTACGAATGTGCGCGGGTTGGGATAGTCGAGGCGCTGTGTGAATCGCGCCACGGCGTCGGCGCCTGCGGTGTCGGCGAGGAACGCGAGTTCGTCGAGGTATTCGTTGGACTTGGCCTCGTCCTGCCTCGGGGTTATGAGGCCGACGAGAATGGCACGCTCGGAGTTGCCGGTGGCGACGGTTTTGGCGGATTCTTTCATAGAGCCTTTTACGGAAAAAATGTCAGGCGTACATCGCCTCGATCTGGTCGGCGTAGACGGAGTTGATGACGGGACGGCGGATTTTGAGAGTATTTGTCAGCTCGCCGTTTTCGATGGTGAACTCTTTGGGCAGCAGGGTGAAGCGCTTGATTTTCTCGAAGCCTGCGAAGCCCTTCTGCAGGCGCTCGATGCGCTCGGCGATGAAGCGCTTGATTTCGGAGTTCTCGACAAGGTCTTCCATCGACGAGAACTGAATCTTGCGCCTCTCCGCATACTCCTTGAGAGCCTCGAAAGCGGGTATGATGATGGCGGTGACGTACTTGCGGCTGTCGCCGATTACGGCCACCTGCTCGATGTAGCGGTCTTCGCCGAGGCGGCTTTCGATGGCCTGCGGGGCTATGTACTTGCCGTTGCTGGTCTTGAAGAGGTCCTTGAGGCGCTCGGTGAGGACTATGGAGCCTGAGGCGTCGAGGATGCCGGCGTCGCCGGTGCGGAACCATCCGTCGGCGGTGAAGGCTTTGGCCGTGTCTTCGGGGCGACCGTAGTAGCCTCGCATCACTGTCGGGCCCTTGACGAGGATTTCGTTGTTCTCGCCAAGGCGTACGTTTACGTCGGGAATGACGGTGCCCACCGTTCCGATCTGGTAGCCCACTGCGGGATAGCAGCTGACCGTTGCCGTAGTCTCGCTGAGGCCGTAGCCTATGACGATGTTGATGCCGCAGGCGTGGAAGAACTCGACTATGCGTGCCGACAGGGGCGCTCCGGCGGTGGGGAAAATGTTGCCGCGCTCGATGCCGATGGCTTCGCGGAGCCTGGAGAAGACCATGCGGTCGTAGAAGCGGTACTGCTTCTCGAGCCACCACGGCGCCTCAAGGCCGAGGCGGGCGAACTCAAGGTTGCGGCGTGCGCCGATTTTGAGGGCGCGCTTCATCATGAATGCCTTTATGCCCGTGGCGCGGCTCATTTTCTCCTGGACGGCAGTGTAGACCTTCTCCCAGAAGCGTGGCACGCTGCACATACACGTGGGATGTGTGAGGGCGACAGCCTCCTGGATGCGCTTGGGGTCGCGGTTGATGTCGACGCGCATTCCGAGGGTGAGGCAGAAGTATGTCCATGCCTTCTCGAAGATGTGGCTCAGGGGCAGGAAGCAGACAGAGGTGTCGATGTCGGAGAGCATATCGAGGCGCACGATGTGGGCGTCGATGGCTGCGTTGAAGCAGCTGTGGGACAGAATGGCGCCCTTGGGCTCGCCTGTTGTTCCGGAGGTGTAGATGAGAGTCGCGATGTCGTCGGGGCTTGCGGCGGCCGTACGCAGGGCCACTTCGGCACGGGTCTTTGCCGAGGCCAGGCGGCCGAGCTCGAGGAGCGACTCGAAGCTCATGGTGACGGTGTCGCCGGCATCGGGGACTATGTCGCTGTCGACGGTCACTATGTGCTTGAGGGTGGGACATCTGTCGAAAATCTCGCGTGCGGTGCGATACTGCGCGGCGGTTCCGGCCACGAGGATGCGCGCTTTGGAATCGTTGATGATATATGCTACCTGATCGGGGCTGCTCGTGGAGTAGATGGCCACGGGGACAACCCTGTTGGCGAAGCAGGCGAAGTCGGTGATGAGAATCTCGGGGCAGTTGGGTGCGAAGACAGCCACCATGTCGGCGGGAGCGATGCCGAGAATCTCGAGAGCGCAGGCGGCACTGTCGACCTGCGAGGCGAACTCGCCCCAGGTGGTCGGCACTGTCCGCGCGCCGTCGGGATGGTCGAGGTCTATGCGGGTATAGGCCACCCCGCCGGCGCCGTAGCGCTGCAACTGTGTGCGTACAAGGTTTGTCAGAATATTTGGCATCTTGTCGGTCGTTCAGTTAGTTGAAGTCCGGGACTGATAAGAGGCACAACAGGCGAAGTCTGAGCGCCGGGTATGCTCCCGGACATGGATTTTATCGGGCAAAGTTACAATCTTTGCCTTTCAAGAAGAACACGGGAGCGACCTAAAATGACGTATAGTTAACATATCTTTCCAAGTGGGGTGGTTTACTTAATTTTTATTAACTTATTTTCAGAAAAAACCTATGAGCGGCAGCCGCGACTGTGGCCGAACAGAAGTTCCGCGAGGTCTGTCGGCAACTTTTTGAACGTTATTTGAAAGATTTTGTAGAAATATTGTCCTCAAAGTCAGGAAAATTTCCGAAAAATACGTAAATTTGCGTGTTCACCCCGAACAAACCGAAAGACCAATCGACAAAACGAACCAAAAAGGAAAGAGAAAAACCTGACTCCATGAACAAGCTTTGCCTCAATTCGCGCGACGAGCTGCTGATGATAGACCTCGACCAGGTGGCCTATCTGCAGGCCAACGGCAACTACACCCAATTCATGTATATCGCCGGCAAAGGCCCGCTCGTAAGCCTCGGTCTGAGCAAAATAGAGCAATATATCAGCCGTGCATGGCCGTCCGAACAGCGTTCGCCGCTGGTGCGACTCGGCCGCAGCCTGATCATCAACCAGCGTTTTCTCACCCAGATCAACGTGATACAGCAGCGCCTCGTCCTGAGCGACAATGCCGGACACAACCACATCCTGGTGGCGCCCAAGCCGCTGCTGAAACAGTACAAGGAACTCATCAGCGGAGGCCTCCAGGGCTCCGCCAACAAACAATCTCCCTCAAAATAATGGCAAGAGAATACTACATAGGCAAACTCCATCCTGAAACCATCAAAATTCCGGAGAAACACAATGCGGTGAGCCGCGAGCACGCCCGCATCACAATTCAGGACAACGGCGAGTGGATACTCGAGGATCTCGGCTCGACCAACGGCACATACATCGTCGAACCCGGTGGCAAACTGATGAAGATATCGCGTCTTCGCATCACGCCGTCCACCAAAATCCAGCTCGGGCCGCCCACCGTCAACGGCTTCCAGTTCCCGGCAGCCCTCATTACCGACGATCTGACACCGGCGTGGAACGCCCTGCAGCAGAACCTGTATCTGCTGCGCGAGGATGAAGCACGCTTCAAGAGCAGAGCAAAGACCCTCGGCTGGGTGCAGAAGTGCTCGGTCGGCTTGGCCATGATTCTCCTGATGGTGATATTCATGCTCATCGGCAATCAGGACAAGGGCCTGGAGCTGAACCTGAACCGTCTGGTCATGATTGTCGCACCAGTGGCCGTGGGCTTCATCGTCGACAGAATGCTGTCGGGCCGCGAGGAACTGGCCAAGCGCCGCGGCGAGCTGCGCTGCCCCAACCCCCAGTTCAACCGCCCCCTGCCCGACCACGACATCGAGTACGGCGCCTGCCCCTTCTGCAAGTGCTACAAAAAGAACTGACACACAATAAACCAACCATCAA
>JAIDUY010000322.1 GCA_029059965.1 Muribaculaceae bacterium | reverse complement strand
CCGACGCCATCTTCAAAATAGGCCCCCGCATCCACCCCCGCGGACGTATGCAGAGCGGTCGCGAGGCCGTAGAGCTGCTCGTGGTGCGCGACGCCAAGGACGCCAACCGCAAGAGCCTCGAAATCGACCAGTACAACAAGGACCGCAAGGAGCTCGACAAGCGAATCACCGAGGAGGCCAACGCCATCCTTGAGGAACGCGGCGAGATGCACTCGCCCAAGCGCTCCATCGTCATCTACAACAAGCACTGGCACAAGGGCATCATCGGCATCGTGGCCTCTCGCCTGACGGAACTCTACTACAAGCCGTCGGTGGTGCTGACACTGTCCAACGGTCTGGCGACGGGCTCGTCGCGCTCGGTGCAGGGCTTCGACATCTACAAGGCCGTCGAGAGCACCCGCGACCTGCTCGAGAACTTCGGCGGCCATACCTACGCCGTCGGCCTTTCGCTCCGCGAGGAGAACATCCCCGAATTCACACAGCGCTTCGAGGAGTACGTCGCCGCCAACATCCTGCCTGAACAGCTTACGCCACAGATAGACATCGACGCCTTCCTGTCGTTCTCGGAAATCACTTCCGAATTCGTGTCTACGCTGCGCCTGTTCAATCCTTTCGGCCCGGGCAACCGCAAGCCCACTTTCTGCACTCGCCGCGTCAAGGACTTCGGCACCAGCAAGCTGGTGGGACGCAACCTCGAGCACATCAAGCTCGAACTCGTCGACGACACATCAGGCCGCGTCATCAACGGCATCGCCTTCAACATGGCGTCGTATTTCGAGCACATCCATTCGGGACAGCCCTTCAACATCTGCTATACCATCGAGGAGAACAAGCATCAGAGCAGTTCCTCGCTCCAGCTTCTTGTCAAGCAGATACGCGCAGTGGTGGAATGAACATCCCCGAAGGTCATTTCGATTTCAGCAACGATAGTTTCGACGACCCGCAGGAGCAGGCCGCGACATGTGGCGGCGACCCCGAGGAGGTGCTGCGCCGCTACTGGGGCTACGACTCCTTCCGCCCGATGCAGCGCGAAATCATCGATTCCGTACTCGACGGACACGACACCATCGGCCTGCTGCCCACGGGCGGCGGCAAGTCGCTGACATTTCAGGTGCCGACGCTGATTATGGGCGGAATCACTATCGTCATCACACCTCTTATCTCGCTGATGAAGGACCAGGTCGACCGCCTGCGCAGCCTCGACATACCCGCAGGCTGCCTGCACGGCGGGATGAGCCGGCGCGAGAGCGAGTATGTGGCCGAACGTGCCTCGGACGGCAAACTGCGCATCCTCTACATAGCCCCCGAACGCCTTGCTGTCGAGAATTTCGCCGCTCGCATGCGCTCGTGGGACATCAGTCTTTTCGTGGTCGACGAGGCCCACTGCATATCGCAGTGGGGCTACGACTTCCGCCCGTCGTATATGCGTCTGGGCGAGCTGCGCGAACGCTTCCCCGAGATACCAATTCTGGCGCTGACGGCATCGGCGACGCCCGAAGTACTGGACGACATCGCCCGATGCCTGGGCATGCGCCGACCCGAGGTCCATGCGCTGAGTTTCCGCCGCGACAACATCGCCTTCGTCGTGCGCCATACACGCGAGAAAGCTGCGGCGCTGGTAGACATCATGCAACGGACCGAAGGCAGCGCCATCGTCTACGTCCGCTCGCGGAAGCGCTGCGCGGAGCTGGCCGCTCTGCTAATGCAGAACGGTATCTCCGCCTCATTCTATCATGCCGGACTCGACGCCGCCACCAAGAGCAGCGTGCAGGACGAATGGATGCGCGGAGCAACGCGCGTCATGGTGGCAACGACGGCCTTCGGCATGGGCATCGACAAGCCTGACGTGCGTCTGGTAGTGCACCACGACATGCCTTCGGCTCTCGAAGAATACTATCAGGAGGCAGGACGTGCAGGACGCGACGGCCTGCCATCATTGGCCGTGACGCTGGCCTCGCCCGCCGACAAGGCTGTCTTCGCCCGCCGTCTCGCCGACGAGTTTCCACCAAAGGAGACAATAATTCATATCTACAACGAGCTGTGCCGCTATCTCGATATTCCTATGGGCGGTGGCGGCGGACAGCTCTACGAATACCGCCCCGACCACATGAGCGTGCGCTACCGCATCGCGCCGGCGGAGCTGATGTCATCGCTGCGCATACTTTCGCGCGCGGATTACATCAATTATATAGAGGAGACGGCCACGCCCGCCCGCGTCCGCATACTGCTGCCCCGCGACGAGCTCTATGGCCTGCGGCTCGGCGCCGACATGGAGGCCGTGCTCGTCGAGATGATGAGGAGCTTTCCCGGGCTGTTCTCCGACTATGTCGCCGTCAGCGAGGATCGCATCGCCGAGCGATGCGACATGAGCGTGCAGGAGGTCTACGAGGCGCTCATCGGCTTGCGCCGAAGCAGGGTGATTGATTTCGTACCCCGCAACCGCACGCCCTATATCTTCATGAGCAGCGCGCGTGTCGAGGGCCGATATGTCGAGATTCCACGCTCGGTCTACGAAGACCGCCGCGATGTCGCGGCAAGGCGCTTCGAGGCCATGCGTGACTTCGTTTTCGGCTACGGCGGCTGCCGCGTCAACCGCATGCTAAGCTACTTCGGCGAGCATCCCGAAGCGCCATGCAGCAAGTGCGACATATGCTCCGCCGGCAGGGGTGCCGACGTCAGCCGCGAGACCGTTCTGAGCTTCCTGCGCCGCATAGCCGCCGAAAGTCCCGACGGAAGCGTGAGCATTGAGACGGCACGCACGCCCTGGCTCGAAAACATCGAGGCCTTCTCGGACGCCGTACGCAGGCTCGTCGACGACGGGCTCGTCGAACTCGACGGCATACGGCTACGCCCGACACCACCCTGACCCTTCTCTCCATCACATTATCATGCCCACACTTGGACGACCCTCGACGGCACCCCATCGAGTTCGCCAACATGGTCGGCGGCAACGGCCTCGCGCACGGGCGAAGTCACCGCAGGCAAGGCCGAAAAGATTCTCGTACGCTGAAAACCTGCGACAAAATGACAGAACAACAGCTGTTTCCATAGCGGAATCAGTAACAAATTAACGACTTTAGCCAAATGAACCGACGGAATATCAGCACGTCGGTTCTTTTTCGTTGACAAATTAAATAAAAATCGCAATTAATTAAAAATTTCCAAATTAATTACTACTTTTGCAAAACTAATCCGTGAAATTAATTTAAATTATTACATTTCCCAGACAAAGATGAAAAAAGTACTATCATTTTTCGCATTCGCGACTGCTTTGGCAGCTATCGCAGCTCCTTCGATAGCCAACGAAGCTGTGGAGCATGCTGCAAGAGTGGTCAAACCCGCTGCGGATAGTCCGGCATTGCGTCTGTCCTCTTCGGAAGAGGCGCAGAAGCTCGTATCGACAGGTACTCGCCGAATCATCAACGCACCAGAGGCCAATAATCCCGGTGCCCGACAGGCGACTGCCGCCGAAATGTCCAACGTTCCCGTAATCTACGGCACTGTCACCCAGTCGTCCTATGGTGCGGTGACCTACAACAATCCCGGTGTCTATCAGCTCCCCACCGCTCCCGGGGAAGACTTCGAGCTCGTTGCCGGAAACATCGATGCCAAGTACGGCGCCACCCTCATCGGCGGTGTCCTGTACGTGCCCACGCAGGAAGATGTCGATTTCTTCGGCACTTTCTATTCGATTGACAAGTACGATACATATAATGAATATGCGAGTCTCGGCAGCAACTCTGTTTCCAACGACCATTTCAAATCGCGCTGTACGGCGCCCGACCCCACCGAGGAGAATATCGCCTACGGTTGCTTCTACAACGGTAACGCAGGCTACAACTTCTCGAAGGTCAACTATGTGACCCGCAGTGAGACTGTCATCAAGGCCATCAGCACACAGTGGCAGGTCTGCGGCATCAACGCTTCCGGCGAGCTCTACGCCATCGACTCCCAGAAGCGTCTCTACAAAGTCAACAAGACTACCGGCGAACAGACCCTGCTGACCACGCTCAACGACCTCTATCTCAGCGGATGGAACGCCGGTGTGTTCGACATCAAGTCAGGTCTTTTCTACATCTCCTCGTCGAAGAGCTGGCAGGGCACCAAGGCCGCGCTCTACTCGCTTGACGTCGAGACTTTCGAGCTCGTCAAGATTCATGAATACGAGTATGGCGAGACTCTGACTTCGATGTATATCCCCACCTCCAACATCGCCGAATACGCGCCGGGCATGCCCACCGGCCTGTCGGCCAATTTCCCCGAGGGCGCTCTTTCCGGCACTGTTGACTTCACCATGCCCGAAACATACTACGACGGCACTCCCGCTTCCGGCGCGTTCCATTACAGCGTGACCGTCGACGGAGTCGAGAAAGCCAACGGCATGGAAGTCACCGGCGGTCAGGTATCAGCTCCCGTTACCGTCGAGACCGAAGGCACGCACAAAATCGAGGTAAGCTGCTCCAACTCCAACGGCAACGGCCCCAAGGTGAAGCTGCAGCTCTATATAGGCAAAGACGCTCCCCTCGCCGTAAATAATGTAGTTGCCGAATATGCCGACGGCAAAATCAAAATCCGCTGGGATGCCGCCGAAGGTTCCGTCAACGGAGGCTACGTAGACCCAGCGCAGACCACCTATACCGTCACCCGTCAGCCCGGCGACGTTGTGATTGCATCGGCCATCAGCGAGACCGAGTTCGAAACCGAGTATGCCGTCACCGAAGGTGAGCTCGTGTCCCTGACTTTCGACGTCGTCGCCTCCTACGACAACCGCCGGTCCGCCGTCGCCACCTCCAACAGCGTGGTTCTCGGCAATCTCACCGCTCCCTACACCTGGACTTTCGACAGCAACGACGCCCTCAACGGCTGCACAATCATCAATGCCAACGACGACGAGAAGAAATGGTCGCTCGACAGCTACAGCAAGTGCATCAAGATTGGCTACAACCGCAGCCTGCCCATGGACGACTGGTTCATCACCCAGCCCATACGTCTGCAGGGCGGATACTCCTATAACCTGTCCTTCGACGTCAAGGCTTCGTCCGCACGCTACAGCGAGCACATCGAGGTAATGTACGGCATGGCCAACACTGTCGAGGGTATGACCGACCTGCTTGTTGAGCGTTTCGAGATTGCCAACACGTCCTGGGAAACCCACACCGTCAAGTTCTCGCCCGCCGTCGACGGAATCTTCTTCATCGGATTCCACGGCTGCTCCGACAAGGACCGCAACACCCTTTTCCTCGGCAACATCGTTCTCTCGGCCGGAGCCGCTCCCGTTGCTCCCCAAGGCGTCAGCGACCTGACTGTCGTTCCTGACGCCGACGGCCACAACACCGTGACCATAAGCTTCAACGCACCTTCGGCCAATGTCGACGAATCGGCTCTCGAAAGCTGCGACATAAAGATTCTGCGCGACGGCGAGACCGTCGAGACATTCACCGGTGTCGCTCCCGGCGAGGCCAAGACATGGACCGACAACCTCGAATGCGGCGGCGAATACACCTACACAGTCGTGCCTGTGGCCAAGGGTCTTGAAGGCGAATCGCACAGCGCCACCGTCTTCGTCGGCCTGCATAAGCCCCAGCCTGTCACCGAAGTAGCTGTCAACGAAACCGAATCCGACGGCGAGGTTACCGTCAGCTGGACCGCTCCGACAGCCGATGCTGACGGCAACAGCTTCAACTCCTCGCTCGTGCGCTACAACGTCTACTTCACCGACGGCGAAACCGACTTCGTCAAGGTCGGCGACAAGGTCGAAGGCACCGCCCTCACCCACCGCGTCAACGACGGCTCCCGCCAGACCCTCGCCCTCTATCTCGTCGAAGCCGTCACCGACGGCGGCGTTGCCAATGCCGTCGCCTCCGAGGCTATTGCCGTGGGCAAGGCCTTCACGCTCCCCTATGCCGACTCCTTCGGCGAGTCCAATGAGTACATCTACGGCACCCGCAGCCTCAAGGGCAGCAACCAGTGGATGACCCTCGACGACTACACCGTCGACATCGTCGAATCCGTCGACGGCGACAACGCTTTCCTCGCCGTTCAGCAGCAGGGCGCTCCCGCCATCTCCGAATTCTTCACCGGCAAAATCGCCCTGGGCGAAGTCACCGACCCCTACCTCTCGTTCTACACCTTCAACATCATTGATGCCGATGGAATGTATCCCGACCTCAACTCGGTGGACGTGCTCGTCCGCGCCGACGGCCAGTGGCAGCCCGTGCAGCAGGTCGTAGTAGCTCAGACCGGCGCTTATCTGCGCTGGAACAAGGTATTCGTATCCCTCTCCGCCTTTGCCGGCAAGAACATCCAGATTGCCCTCAGGGTGACTTCCAACACCTACCAGCTCACCTTCTTCGACGCCCTCCGCATCGGCTCCGAAGATAACCACAATATCGCTGTCGAATCGCTCGACTTCCCCGGCGAGATTTACGCAGGGGCAAACGTCGACTTCGATGTAGTTGTGGCCAACCGCGGCATGAATTCCGAGAACGGATTCAACGTGGCTCTGAAAATCGACGGCGAGACCGCCCATTCCGCAGTATGCAACAAGGCTGTCGACGCAGGCCAGAAAGTAAAATACACCTTCACCCACAGCTTCGACATCAATGACGATAAGGCTCACACCGTGGAGGCCGTCGTGGAACACACCGACGATGTTGCCGACGACAACACCTCCGGCGTCAGGACAATCTCCATCGACCCGAGCCACTTCCCCGCAGCCACCGCCCTCAACGCCGTGGTGGCCGAAGGCAAGATTCAGCTTTCGTGGAGCGCTCCCGACGAATCGCTCTTCCGTGCCGATGCAGTGACCGAAGGCTTCGAAGGCTTCGAGGCATTCGACCGCGCTCCCGCCGGATGGATTCTCGTCGACGGCGACAAGGGCGAAATCGGCGGTTACAACGGCATCACCCTGCCCGGCATCGCCAACGGCTCCAAGCAGTCCTTCTGGGTCAACGAGGCCAACACTGCCGTCTACGGCAACAGCGTCAATACCTTCGTAGGCCATAACAGCGCCAAGTCGCTGATGCAGATGTACGTCACCACCGTCGACGAAAACGGCAGCGTCATCGCCTGCGACGACTGGGCCATCTCGCCCGAACTCGACGGCTGCAAGCAGACCGTAGGCCTCTGGGCTCGCAGCTACTCCGCCGCACTGCCCGAAAGCTTCGAGATTCTCTACTCCACCGGCTCTGTCGAGACCGCCGACTTCATCAAGGCAGCCGAGTACAAATCCATACCCGGCGTATGGACTCACTACTCCGTACAGCTGCCCGAAGGCGCACGCCGACTGGCCGTTCGATGCACCTCGCGCGACAGAATGTCGCTCTTTGTCGACGACATCACCTTCATCCCCGCCGAGGGCGAAAGCTCGCTGACCCTCATCGGCTACGACGTATTCTGCAACGGCGCCATGATCGGCACCACCGCCGATACGCAGTATGAGACCGATACTCCCGCCGAAGACGGCACTCTCGACTTCACCGTCGCCGCACGCTACAACCGCGGCGTGGCACCCCACAGCAACGTCGCTTCCATCGCCTACTCCGGCATCGGCAACATCGATGCCTCCGCCGTGAAAGTGACCGCTGTCGACGGCGTCATCATCGTCGAAGGCGCCGCAGGCATGGCTGTCGGCGTTGTCAATGCCTCCGGCATGACAATGGCCGCCACCGCGGCAGCTCCCGCACGCATGGAGGTTCCCGCCGCCGCAGGCGTCTACCTCGTCAGCGTGGGCACTGAGGTCCGCAAGGTCGTAGTCCGCTGAACATCACTCTGATTCATCCCCAACGGGCCGGTTTTCGACAGGAAGCCGGCCCGCTGTCCTATTTCTTAGAGCCGGTTCCCCAATATTTGTTAACGCTGGGGCGGTCAAGCGTCGTGCAGATGTGTTCGCGCTGTGAGGGAGCAATGCGGTTGCATTGTGACCGAAACAAGCGGACGCAGATGCATGACGATTGGCCGAGGCAAAGGTA
>JAIDUY010000321.1 GCA_029059965.1 Muribaculaceae bacterium | reverse complement strand
CCTCGATTTCGTCAAGCAGGTCGCTGCCGTTAACGATTGTGACATGGCGAGTCCGGGGATTAACCCTGAGCCGGGGATTGGAGTCGAAGCTGCCCATGTTTTCGGCATATTCGCGGGCCATCGTCAGGACCGCGTCAATGAATTCTTGTCGTGTCATATCTATGTTTGGCCGTGCGACAGCCTGTTAAGTACTACATCTATTATATTAACAAGCGGTAGGGCCGCAAAGTTGAGCAGCGTGAACGACATATTTCCGCCGTTTCCGCTTGTGGCGTGTGATGATACAAAGTCATCATTTTTACGCCAAAATTAAGTTAAAAAATATGCCAAACAATCCTTTCTTACAAAAAGAAGCTTAAAATTTTGCAAAAACAAAAAAAGTCTTTATCTTTGCATCACGAAGCGAAAGTACAAAGTCTTCCGTCTGGCAGACCTTGCACAAGGCTCTCCGCTTTCTTCCTCAAAAACAACCATACGACCGTGATATGAGCCCGCGACCGTAAACACATAATAAAACCAATCAATTATGAAAAGCAAGACTACTGCAATTCTTCTCTGCTTCTTCCTCGGCGGCCTCGGCATCCATCGTTTCTACCTCCGTCAGACCGGTATGGGCATCCTCTACCTCCTCACCTGCGGTATCCTCGGTATCGGTACTCTGATTGACTTCATCCGTCTTCTCCTCATGAGCGACGCTGACTTCAACGCCAAGTACAACGCTGTTCCCGCTCAGGCTTAAGCAGACTTACGCAACAGCATAAAAAAGGCCGCCACTCCGACTCGGAAAGGCGGCCTTTGCTATATCCTTATTTCAGGCCAGGACTATGTCGCCGAAAAATTCGGGACGGTGGAAGTCGGGCGCGGGGGTGTCGATGGGGTTCCAGCTGAGGTAGTGCGGCAGGGTGCAGGCCGAGGCGCACTTATAGAAGTTGCCTCGCATGGCCACAGGGCCTTGCGAGGCATCGACGCCCATGATGTCGAGGGGTATGCGCACGAGGAGATTCCAAGTGAAGAGACCTTCGAGTTCGCAGAAAGGACGTGTGCCGCAGGATGGATGGCGCACTATCCGTGCCAGCTCGCCGGCATCGAGGCGTGTGGGCTGCGGACGGGTGAGGCGGTGCGAGGCGTTGATGGCGCCGATGCAGTTGAACTCGAAGTTCCAGTACTCGCCGCCTTCTTGCGGCTGCAGGAAAATCTCGACGCAGCTGTCCTGACTGACAGGGCTCTGGTCGGTGTAGTTCTCGGCCCGCAGATAGTTGCAGCGCACCAGGAAGTCGACCCACAGCGACTTGCCGTCGTGGGCGGCGGCGAAAGTTGCCAGCGGCCTGTAGGGGTAGGCCTCGGGCCAGTTGAGGGAGCTTATGGTGCGCCTGATGCCGTGCTCGTCGAGGATGTTGATTGCAGCCTCGGGCGAAGCTATTGCGGCCAGGGCGTGTATGCGCGGAATTTCGATGCTTTTGCGTGTCATATGAGGAGTTCGGATATGGCGACGGCTATTCCGCCGGCGGCCATGATGATGAGCAGAAGACCTATGGTGCGGTTGATGAATCGGAGGGTGCGCACCGTCATGCGCTTCTGAAGCCTGCTCACGAGCAGGGTGACGAAGTACCACCAGGCTATTGCGCCGACGAGGATGGAGACGAAGGCTATGAAGTAGTGATAGACGGCGAACTCGGGCATTATGAGGGTGAAGCGCGCGAACAGGCCGATGATGAAGAAGAGGATGAGGGGGTTGGAGAATGTCAGCAGGAATCCTGTGACGGTGTCGCTCCAGTAGTCGGAGGGCGCGCTGACGAAATCTCGGGGAGCTGCCTTGGGTTTCTTACGGATGAGGTAGAGGCCGAAAGCGGCGAGGACAGCGCTGCCCACTATCTGGATGACAAGTCGGTGCGCCTCGATGAATCCGGTGATGAAGCTCAGGCAGAAGCCTGTGAGGAGGCAGTAGACAAGGTCGCTGAATGCTGCGCCTATGCCGGTGAAGAAAGCCGGCCAGCGCCCCTTGCTGAGGGTGCGCTGTATGACGAGCATGCCTATAGGGCCCATAGGGGCTGATATCAAAGCACCTATGGCTATTCCTCGGGGCAATATGTACAGTATCTGTTCCAAGTCTGAAAGACCGTTTCGCGAAAAAACAAGCAAAAATAGTCAAAACTGCGCAATCAGGCAAGCGCACATGGGCAGACTTCTAATTTTTTTTAGTTATTTTTGCGGCATATGAAGCTCACATCCGCACTCCCCCGCCCTGTTTTAGTGCTTTCGGCCATACTGGCAGCACTTGCAATCGTACTGACTTCGGCCCGCCGCACTCCCCGCACCGAGGAAGGCGAACTGCGCACCAACGCATACGTCTATACCGGCGGTGTGACCGACGGCAAGCAGAACGGCTTCGGCATCTGCCGCTACAGCAACGGAAATGTCTATACCGGCCACTGGAACATGGCCTACAAGGAGGGCATAGGGCGCATGGAGTACGCCGACGGCACGATGGAATTCGGACGCTGGCGCCGCGGCACGCTCTCCATTCCCGACGGACGGCGCTTCAAGCCGGGCGAACGTGTCTACGGGCTCGATGTGTCGAAATATCAGAAGAATATCGACTGGAGCCGTCTGGCGCTGCGAGCCTCGGCCCGAGGGCTCATCACCAAGCAGGGAGCATATCTCCAGCCGGTGCTGTTCATAGTGGTCAAATCCACTCAGGGCACGACGCTGCGCAACAGCTACTTCGAAAGCCAGTTCCGGGGTGCCAAGCGCCACGGCATCGTGCGCGGCGCCTATCACTTCCTGTCGCCTAACTCGCCCGGCGAGGAGCAGGCGCGCTACTTCATCGCCAACACGCCGCTCGAGGCCGGCGACATGCCTCCGGTGCTCGACCTCGAAATCAATCCGCGCGTCATGCGGCGCGACCATACCCGCATCGTGCGCATCGCCAAGGAATGGCTCTTGGCTGTCGAGCGTCACTACGGCACCAAGCCTATCATCTATACCTACGACAATTACTACCGCGACTATATGCACGGCCACGGCTTCGACGACTACGAGTTCTGGATTGCCAACTACTCCAACGAGCCTCGCCACGCCGACTGCGAGATATGGCAGTTCTCGCAGACAGGCAAGGCCGAGGGCATAGGCCACGCCGTGGACCTGAACCTGTTCCGCGGCGGCGACTACGCCGCCTTCCGCCGCTGGGTGGCCGAGAAGGGCATACGCTGAGCCGAAGCTGTCAGAACGTCCAGCCGAAGCTCAGATAGGGAAATATGACCGGATAGCGGGTCACGCCGTGGTCTGTCCCGAAATTGAATGAGGGCGTTACTCCGGCCCTGAACATGAAGCCGTGCGGACGCTGGTAGCGGTAGCCGACATTGCCGTAGAGGAAGTAGCCGAAGGCTGTGCGGCTGACGTGGATACGGTCGACGGGAACTATGGCGTACAGGCCGTCGCCGGCATCGACAATATCATATATCACAGACCATCCGCTCTGGCAATAGATACCGAGGTTGACACCGAAGCCGACCTCAAACTTGCTGCGTCGACGCCCGAAGATGGCGTTGACTTCGAGGGGCACCGTCACTGCGTGTGTCGAGAGCTCGTCGCCGAGCAGGCGGTAGTCCTCGCCACATGCATATCCGAGGCCGGTGCGGTAGCCGAAGCGGCTGCCGGGAGTGAAGCGGCTGTCATAGGCCACGCCGACAAGGTTGGACGGGCCAAAAAACTCGAGGTAGACATTCTGATACATATGAGCCTCGCGCACAGGCACCTCAGGGAGCGCGTCGGCGCCATCGGCAGCCGTGGCCGCAACCGCGGCCACCAATGGCAGCAGAATCAGGAGAGCGAGCCTGCGCATGTCAGAAAGTCCAGCCAAGGCGCACCAGCGGCTGCACGCGGGTGTCGAGGGTGAATGAGTGTCCGCTCACGTCGTGCTTCTTCCTGAACTCCTCGGCGCGGCCATACTCCACGTCCGAAGTCGAGTAGCCCGACAGGGCGTTGTTCTGCAGGGCGATGCCGAGCTCGACGCCGCAGTACAAACCCTTGTAAACATAGAAGTCGAGGCCGGTGAAGATGTCGGCACGCACGCCGTTGAAAGCATGTACGCCGTCGACCTTGTCGTAGCCGAAGTACTTGGTGCCGTCGCCGTCGACAATCTCGGTGGAGCCTGCATAGCCGCGCACATAGGCGAGCTTGGCGCCTGCGTAGAGGTCGACGCGCTTGTAGGAATAGAAATGACGCTCGTAGCCGAAGCCGATGCGGAACTGTCCGTTGTAGTGCGAGGTGGCTGTCAGGGTCACTTCGTTCTCTGCGATTTTCTCATTGAGGGCGCTGATGCCGACCTCGAAGAGAAGGGCGTCGCGGTCGCCGACGAAATAGCGGAGCTTGAGGGCGTCGAGTTTGAACGTATAGTCGCCGCTGTTGAAAGGATTGAACTGTACCTCTGTGGAGAAATCGCCTTTGGCGGGGGCGAAAGAGTCGTTTTCGGCGGAATAGGCTCCGAAAACGGCTGTGGCGGCGAAAATAGCCGCAACAACTGCACTTTTCATAGACAAGTGAATGTGATGGTTTCTAAAAATCGGGGACAAAGTTAACGCTTCCGAACATAAAGACCAAATAAAATTCCTAACTTTGCAATAACAACAAAGCGGAACACACTATGATAGAATATATAAAAGGAACGGTGGCCGAACTCACCCCCGCCGCCGTGACAGTCGAGACCGCAGGGGGCGTGGCCTACCTGCTTGCAATCACACTCCCGACCTTCACCGGCCTTCAGGGCAAGAGCGACGTGCGCCTCTACGTCCACGAAAGCATACGCGACGACGCCTGGACGCTCTACGGCTTCTCCGCGCCCCGCGAGCGCGAGCTGTTCCGCGCCCTAATCGGCGTCAGCGGCGTCGGCGCAGCCACAGCCATGCTCATCCTGTCGGCTCTGCAGGGCGAGGAGCTCGCCGCCACCATAGGCAGCGGCGACGTCAAGCGCCTGAAAGGCATCAAGGGCATAGGTGCCAAGACAGCCGAGCGCATCATCGTCGACCTGCGCGACAAAATCGGAGACAGCAGCGCCGCCGTCCTCGCCGAGACACCGTCGTCAGCCGCCGTGGCCGACTACGACGAGGCCTTGGCTGCCCTGGTGATGCTCGGCTTCGACCGCAAGGCCAGCCAGAAAGCGCTCAAGCAACTCTTCGACGCCGACCCGACGCTCAAGGTCGAGGCGGCCATCAAGCGCGCCCTGACGATGATGTAGACCCGGCCCGGGCAATAAAGGTGCATGAGGCTACGTTATTGATGCATACGCCCGCGTTACGGCGCGGGCGATATTCTTGAATGGAAAAAGGTCATTCCATAGACGCTCTCCGTATATGGCTGCTGATGATAGTGTTGACATCGGCGGCTATCGTCGCGTCCGCCCAGTACCGCCAGCCCGAAATCACACCACCGCCGCCTGCGGCCTATCCTCCGGCTCCGGCAGGCGACAGCATCCCGATGTCCATGCCCGTGCGTCCGACCGTGCCGACGAACTACGACGAACTGATGGCAAACGAGCTGGCCTACGACCTCGGCACACCGACCAACATCGTCACCACCGCCGACTACGACCCTCTCACCGGCTGCTACGTAGTGCACACCAAAATCGGCGAGGTGGACATCGCCACCCCGTTCATGCTCACCGCCGAGCAGTACAACAACTGGCAGCTGCGCCGCTCGATGCAGCGCTACTACCGCGAGCGCAACATGGAGCTCGTCACCGGCACGGAGAAGCAACCCTTCAACGTGTTCGACATGAACTTCGCCCTCGGCCCGCTGGAGAAAATCTTCGGACCCGGCGGCGTGAGCCTGCGCACGCAGGGCTCGGTGCAGGTGTCGATGGGCATAAAGACCAACAAGACCGACAACCCGTCGCTGTCGCTGTCGGCACGCCGCAAGACCTACTTCGACTTCGAGCAGAAGATTCAGGCTACCATCGCCGCCTCCGTGGGCGACCGCCTGAAATTCAACATGACATACAACACCGACGCGACCTTCGACTTCGACTCCAAGAACCTCAAGCTCGCTTACGAGGGCAAGGAGGACGACATCGTCAAGACCATCGAGGCCGGTAACGTGAGCATGACCACGGGCTCGTCGCTCATACGAGGCTCGACGGCGCTGTTCGGCATCAAGACCAAGCTCCAGTTCGGACGCCTCACGGCCACGGCTCTCATCTCGCAGCAGAACTCCGAGAGCCGCAGCGTCAACACCCGCGGCGGCGCCCAGACCACCGAATTCACCGTCAACGCCGACGAGTACGACCAGAACCGCCACTACTTCCTCGCCCAGTACTTCTACGACAACTACGACCAGTTCGCCGCCCGCCTGCCCTATGTATCGTCGGGCATAAGCATCACGCGCATAGAAGTGTGGATAACCAACAAGACAGGCCGCTACGAGCAGAGCCGCAACCTTGTGGCATTCCAGGACTTAGGCGAGAACAAGACCCTTGCCAACGACTACTGGCGCACCAACCCGGCGCTGCCCAATCCGGCCAACGCCTCGAACGACCTGCTCAGCGTCATCAAGACCGAGTACCCCGGAGCGCGCAACATCAACGCCGTGACCCAGGTGCTCGAGCCCCTCGCGGCATACGGTATCGACGGCGGCAAGGACTACGAGAAGGTCGAGAGCGCCCGCCTTCTGTCGGCCAACGAGTACACCCTCAACAGCACCCTGGGCTACATCTCGGTGCGCAGCGCCCTCAACGCCGACGAAGTGCTTGCCGTGGCCTTCGAGTACACCTACAACGGACAGGTCTACCAGGTGGGTGAGTTCAGCGGCGACATCACCGGCACCGACCAGTGCCTCTTCGTCAAGATGCTCAAGGGCACTACCACCTCGCCCCGGCTGCCCATGTGGAAGCTGATGATGAAGAACGTCTACTCGCTGGGCGGCTATCAGATACAGAAGGCCAAGTTCAAGATGAACATCAAGTATCTGTCGGACACCACGGGCACCAAAATCAACTACCTGCCCGTGCCGGGGCTCAACAACCAGAGCCTGCTGCAGGTGA
>JAIDUY010000320.1 GCA_029059965.1 Muribaculaceae bacterium | reverse complement strand
GGGAGATTAATGGAGTGGGATATTTTATAAGATATAATTGGAGGAAGGAAGGGAAAGTTATAAAGGTTTGATTGAGGACAAACAATCAAATAACAAAACCTACTGTATCTCCTGTCTAAAACTTATTCTCCTGTTCTCCTGTCTAAAATATTATTCTCCTGTTCTCCTGTCTAAAATATTGTTCTCCTATTTTCCTGTTGATATCAGGGGGAAGAAAGGAGGACAGGGCGGAGGGCGAGGTCGTGGGTGGTGATGCCGAGGCTGCGGTATTCGGTAATGAGTTGCAGGCGACGTTCGGCGCTCATGGTGGGGGAGAGCAGGACGAGAGTCGGGCGTAGTCGCGCTATGTCCTCAGCGCTATGTCGATGTGTACGATGCAGGTAGAGGATGCCGTTGGCGCTGATTCCGCCTAATTCGGTGTCTTTGCCGATTACAAATACTTGCTGCCCTTGCAGGCTGATAGCTTCGCCCGGCACAGCGACTGCGAAACTGTCGGGATGGATGTCACGTGCCGCAAGATAGCGTGAGTAGTTGCCTGACGGTTGTCCCGAGCGTCGTAGCGGGTGAAGACGCGCGTTTGTGCCGTTGTTGACCAGTATGTCCTCGTCACAAGCAATCATCTCCTTTCGAGGGCTACGGTAGGGCATGAAGCAAAGGATGATGGCAATTGTCAATGTCGAACTTACCGCTGCCAGTTTCCATCCCGTGCTCTTTGCCCGCAGAACAGCAGCAAGCGAAATTATTAAAGCGATGATGAGAATCGTAACTGTCGCCGAAGGATAGATACCCGACAAAGTCGAGTACGATTGGCTCGATGCAACTTCGGCCACGGACTCGAAGAAATTGCCTAATGTATCGCTTATCCTGACCAAAGCCCCTGCTGGCAGCCCCAAGGTATTTAGGGCGACGGCAGCCAGTGCTGCGTAGATGAAAACTGGAAACAGCGGCACTACGATTATATTCGCAGGTATGCCAAGCATCGGCAGGCTGTTGAAAACACAAAGAACGATGGGAAGAGTGCCAAGCATGGCCGCCAAAGGACTTGCCAGGCAGTTGACGGTCATGTGCAGTAACCGTCTTTTGGGACTTACGCGGTTGATAGCAGGAACGAACAAGAGCAGCCCGAGTACAGCACCCGCCGACAGTAATAATCCGGCCGAGAACAGAGAGTAAGGGTCGAACAGTAGAATTATGAGAAGGGCGGCTGCCAGCGAGTTGAAAGGCGATACGTCGTTTTCTGTCATCTTTCCGATGAATACCAGCGAGAGCATGACAGCCGCGCGGATACCCGCCGACGTGAATCCTGTAGCCATCACAAAGAGCCATATGAGCGGTATAACCGGCAGAAAGCGTAGCCGAGCGCCCGCTGTCCACAGACGCATCGGGAACAACAGCAACCCTATGACAAGGGCGATGAGCCCGACATGGAAGCCGCTTACACAGAACAGGTGCGCCAGCCCGGCCATGCGAAAAGCCTCGCCACCTTCAGGCATCCCTGCCTGCGAGCCTAAAAGCGAGGCCGCCAGCAGCTGGGAAGATTGAGGCAAAAGCTCGGATGAGTCTATCGCATCGCGGAACCGATCGGCTAAAGCCGACGGCTTGTACCTGAGCGCGTCGCTGTGCCCTGTAACGACAATCTGAGAGTTATTCAGCATAAATCCGGCCGATATTCTGTCGGCATTGTCAGCCGCAGCCGACATCGAAATGAATGGCAGACCGCCGTCAGCTTCCGAAGGCCGCGGAATGGCCCGGAATACGATTTTGTCGCCGACTCTCAGCGGCGGGTCGCAGGGGGTGTATGTAAGCCGGCAGAAGAATGTTCCATAAGCCGAGTCGGCCACGGCGACAATACACCGCTGGGCATCGCCGCGCCGGCTCACGCGTTCCACCACGCCGCCGTAGGTGCGCGTTTCGTAGAATCTGCGTTCGTCGAGCCTGACAGGCTCATTGATGAACGTGGAGGCCGCACCGGCCAGCAGACACACGGCAAAGACGCGGGACAGATAATTGCCCTTTACGAATACTATTACCTCTAAAACAGCCGCCGCTACGAG
>JAIDUY010000032.1:2027-5173 GCA_029059965.1 Muribaculaceae bacterium | reverse complement strand
GTCCTCGCCGTAGGAGGTGTTGGGCAGGCGGATTTCGCGGAGCAGGGGAGTGTAGAACGCGCGGGGAGCGCCGAGGCCGTTGATGCGCAGTGCGTTGTTGCGGCCGTTCTCGGGTGTCCATTCCTTGTGGTCGATTACGCCCGGGGGAATCATGTTCTTGTTGATGTCGGTGAGCATGTAGGTGCCTACGACCATACCGGCGTTGTTGTCGTAGAATGCCTTGACGATTTTGGTCAGGGTGTTCTCGTCGGAGTAGACGTCGTCGGAGTCGAGCTGCACGGCGAACTTGCCGCATTCGGGATGGGCCACGCCGGTGTTCCAGCAGCCGCCGATGCCGAGGTCGGTGCGCTCGGGCTTGATGTGGATTACGCGGGGATTGCCAGCGTATGCCTCCTCGATGGCCTCGGTGGTGCCGTCGGTGGAGTGGTTGTCGATTACGATGACGTTATAGGGGAAGTCGGTCTTCTGAGCCAGTGCGCTGTCGATGGCGTCGCGGATTGTGCGCACGCGGTTGCGGACGGGGATGATGACCGATGCCTCGTTGGCGAAGCCGTCGGCGTTGAGTTCCACGGGTTCGAAGACGGGTTCGAGGTAGCCGCCGATTTCCTTGAGGTGGGCGGTGCAGGCCTGCTCCATCTCGATCTGGTTGGCGCGGTTGCGGGGGTCGACGTAGTCGAAGATTTTTTGGCCGGAGGCGCGGTTGTCGACGGTAACGTCGGTGTAGAGGTACTCGTTGATATGAACCAGGGCGCCGATGCGGCTGATGCGCAGACGCAGGTCGTAGAGACCGGCGGCGTTGTAGGCTGCGTCTATACCTGCGGCGGCCTTCTTGAAGTCGGCGGCGTTGAAGAACAGCAGCGAGCCGAAGTTGAAGTCGTCGCGCAGCGAGCCGAACTGGTAGTCGATTACGGGAGCGTTGCTCTGCACGCCTTCGACGATGGAGTAGTGGTCGGCGTAGAGCATGGCGGCCTTGGTGTCGCGGGCGATGCCGGCGAAGCGCTCAAGCGCGCCGTAGCCCATTACGAGCTGGGTCTGCTGGATGTAGAGCAGGATATAGTCGGCGTCGGCGGCAGCGGCGATGGCCTTCATTGTTGCCGACGACTTGAGGTTGTCGATGTGCAGGATTTCGCAGTCCAGACAGGCCTTGGCCTCGGGGTCTGTGCTCAGAAGAGTGATTTTGTTTACCAGAGGCTGTGCCTTGAGGCCTTCGACGCTGGCCTTTACCTGGGCTTCGTCGATGAAGGGCAGAAAACAGTGAACTGTGGCTTTCATGGATGTTGGATAATTGTTATAGGGTAATATTTTGTTGTTGCCTTTATTTATGTCTTGTTGTCAGTGTCTTAGCGGCGCGAGGAGCGGGCGTTGACGGGCGTCCTGTCGCCGAAGAAGTCGAGTATCTGCTTCATCAGGTTCTCGCGCTGTCCGGCGTCGGATATGGTCTCGAAGGGGAAGCCTGTCACGACGGCCTTGTGAGTGCGCGATGTCATTGCCGTGCCTGCTACGTATTCGTTTTCGTTATAGACCATCACCGGAGCGGCGGTGGCGGCGTCGGCAGGGCATATTCCGTCGGGACTCTCCACTGCGTAGAGGTCGGGGTTGAGTTCGGTGTCGAATTCAAATGTGCCGCCGGTGAAGTCGCGGAAGCGGCTGTCGATGATGCGGACTTCGCCGTGGTCGGTGGCACGGCCCATACGCCATGCATAGCCGAGCACCTCGCGGGCGAAGGCCTGGTCGGCGGCTGCGGTCTCTGGGCTGCTGTTGGGGTTGTCCCACAGGTCGGTGGCAACGTAGCTGCCGCTGACGAAGAATGATGTTCCGGAGGCTGCAAGGGCACGCATGCGGCTCTGCAGTCCGGCGGGGTAGGTCTTGAAGTATGTGCCGAAGACGCCGCGACCGCGCTTGATTTCCTTCTGTTTGCCGAGGATGAGGTCGACGATGGCCGGAGTGTCGGTGGCGCTCATGAAGGCCTCGATACTTGTCGATACGAAGCCGTGGCCGGCAGCGGCGATGGCTTCGCCGTGGATGGCAGGGTAGTCGAAGGTGTTGCCTGCGATGACAGTGTTGGCGTAGTCGTTGCGGCTGGCGCCGAAGCCGGGGGCGTCGTCGTCGCGCCATTCCTGATTGCGGCGGAACTCGACCTGGTCGCCGATGAAGAGGAGATCGTCGACGTAGGGTACGCCATGGTCGTAGGCGTTCAGACCTGCGATTTCGCCGAAGTCGAACATGTCGGGCGCGCTCACGCGGGTGAAGCCGTTGACGATGGTCACGGGTGTGCCGGGCTTGTCGCACAGGGCGAGGACTTCGCTCGGGAAGGCGGTGCCGCCGTCGTTAGCGGCGATGATGCGGTAGCTGTGGATGGCATCGTCGCCGACGGTCACCTCGAAGTGCGTGTCGGCTGTCTGTCCGATTTTGCGGAAGCCGTTGCCGCCGCAGCGTTCTTCTATTATATAATAGGTGGGATGTGCCGTTTCCTCGAGGCTGTCGACCTGTTCGGCCCAGCTCAGACGGAAGCTGTGGCTGCCGGTCTTGGAGATGGCGAAGGCTCGCACGGGCAGAGGCTGCACCACGTAGGGGCGGCCGTCGCGCTGAGCGATGAACTTGAGCATGGCTTTATAGACCGCGCGCGACACCACGAAGCGGAACGCGGGGTCGAGACCGTAGGTCATGTCGGCGTAGTTCTGATGCGAGAGCAGCTCGAGAAGCATGGAGGGAACTTCGGGCACGCGAGCTTCGTAGTAGCTTGCGTCGCGCAGGCCGCGGCGGGTCCAGCTGGGCTCGAAGGTGGCGCGGACGTCATCGCATATGTTGGTCATGATGAGGTCGGTGAGGTCGCGCGATGCCATGCGGTCGGAGCCGTTGCCGAGGGTTTCGCCTGCGGTGCTGTAGATGCCGAGGGTGCCGACGATGGAGTCGTTGTCGGTGGTGCCGGCGTCGGTGTGGAAGGCCATGCAGAGCGACAGGGGAATGCCCAGGCCTTCGCGCTCGGGGAGCATCGACGAGCCGCCTGCCAGCCAGTTGACCCACAGGCCGCGGCACTTGTAGTCGTCGCCGTAGTCGTTGGCGTTTTCGCCGGGGGTGATAACGCTGTCGGGAGCGCCGGCCCACTGGAGCCAGTAGCGCGCGCCCTCGATGAAGCGGGGTGCGCC
>JAIDUY010000032.1:0-2017 GCA_029059965.1 Muribaculaceae bacterium | reverse complement strand
GAGGGGGTGTATCGGTAGTTGATGCTGTCAAGGGGTTCGCTGACGGCGCGTGCCACGTTGCCGAGTCCGCCTCCGATTTTGACGGCGTCGGCTGTCACGGCGCGACGGCGGTCGGCGCCGGCGTTATCGAGCTCGACAACGGTCTGTCGGCCTTCGTCGAAGGGGTAGTGGCCGAGGTAAATCCACGTGCCGCCGCCCATGCGCTGGTTGACGCTCACGTCATGGTCGCCGTTCGAGGCCTTGACGCGGTAGTGAGCCTCGGTGGTGCTGTTGGGCAGACTCACATAGCTTACGTAGACGGCGTAGGTGCCAGCCTCGGGAATGTCGGCAGTCCATGTGGCGCGAGCCGAAGCCTCGTCGTCGCCGGAGAGAGGAGACTTGCGGGCGGTGCCGGCACGGAAGGGATTGTCGCCTTCGCGGAGCTCTTCCTTGAAATAGCCGAATCCGGTTCCGGCCTCGCCCCAGCCTCCGTGCTCGGAGTACTGGCCTGTGGCGGCCATGCCGTCGTTGTCGACAATCAGTTCGATAGTGCCCGTATCGCGGTCGCGCGGGCTCATCACGTATGCTCCGGCGTTTTCAAGCATGGGCATGACAAAGGGCACGACGTAGCTCTGTGTGTAGGTGTCCTCGACAGTTCCGAGGACACGGGCGCGCTGGAACTCCCAGCGGTTGGTCTTGGGCTCGAAGTAGAGACCGTGGCTCTGCCAGACGGCTATGTTGGTGCCGTCGAGTCCGGCAGGAGCCGGGGCGGCATCGTGGCGGACGACGAAGGGCGCGCTCTCGGACGGCCCTCGGTTGGTCTTGTCGGCGAAAAGCACGAGTCGGTCGAGATTACGGCCGTCGGAGGTGACGGTGACTCTGTAGCCCGGCTTGCCGAGAGCGTCGGCTATGTCGGACTTGAGTTCGGCGAGGCGCTCGGCAGTCAGGGGGATGTTCACGCCGGCGCGGTTGAGCTTAACCTTGACGGTGCGGTTCTGATTGTTGACCGTCACACGCTCAACCTTGACCGTACCGAAGCCGGAAACGCCGGGCATATAGCGGTTTACCTGCTCTGCCACGGCATCTTCGCCCACACCGGCCGAGGCTATGGCCGGAACGGCGGCCACGCACATTGCGAGTATTGCTTTTCTCAAATAATTCATGCTTCAAATCAGGTTAGCTTCATGCCTGGGCATAGCTTCGGCTTTCATTAGGCAAAATAAGCACATAATTCTAAAAAAAGCAAAAAAACACGGCAAATTAAACGTACTTTAATAGTTATACACAAAAATTTTGATTTCGATTCCCGGATAGCCGAATCGCCGGCCGTGGCGGCAGGGCGAATCGGATGCTCTTTTTAATTTTATTCTGAAAAATCCACATCTCTTACGGGGTCTGTTCCGAAAAAAATCGCTATCTTTGTGCCGTCAAATACGACACCCGGAGCAATCCGGGACGCAAAGCAGTAACATACACACATTTACTCATAAAAAGACATGGTAAGCTACAAGGAATTAGGCCTGGTGAACACCCGCGAGATGTTCAAGAAGGCCATCGAAGGCGGCTACGCTATCCCCGCTTTCAACTTCAACAACATGGAGCAGCTCCAGGCCATCATCAAGGCCGCCAGCGAGGAGCGTTCGCCCGTTATCCTTCAGGTTTCCAAGGGTGCCCGCAACTATGCCAACGCCACCCTCCTGCGCTACATGGCACAGGGCGCCGTTGAATACGCCAAGGAACTCGGCTGGGAGAATCCCCAGATTGTACTTCACCTCGACCACGGCGACTCCTTCGAACTCTGCAAGAGCTGCATCGACAGCGGCTTCTCCAGCGTGATGATCGACGGTTCGCACCTCCCCTACGAAGAAAACGTTGCCCTCACCAAGCAGGTTGTGGACTACGCACACCAGTACGACGTAACCGTCGAAGGTGAGCTCGGCGTACTCGCCGGCGTGGAAGACGAAGTTTCGTCCGACCACCACACCTACACCGACCCCGAAGAGGTTATCGACTTCGCAACCCGCACCGGCTGCGACTC
>JAIDUY010000319.1 GCA_029059965.1 Muribaculaceae bacterium | reverse complement strand
TTCAATTTTGCGACATCATTGCATCGGGGTGTACAGAAGTTGCTGATAGGAGTCTCCTCCCACGCCCAAACATTCCACTCGCCATTGTATTTTTTGGTTTGAATTGAGTAAGAATATGAGAAGCCCCACATTCCTGAAGGCTCAAGATAAGCTTCTATGGTTTTAAGGTATTCTTCAAACCGATACAATCCATTTCCTTTTTGGAATGGAACGCTGATGAAAATCGAATTACCTTCTACTCTCGAGCCGGTTTTCAGAATGGCAAGAGTTACTGAAGGGTCGGAATATCGCAACGTCTCGTAGATGTAGTCAACAAAGGCACTCTTGCGGGCCTCCATGTCAGAAGTGGTGGGTATGCCGTCAGATTCACCTATTGTAAAGTTAGCATCCTTAATCACACGTGACTTTTCCTGTGTTCCGGTCGAAGCTCTTTCCTCAAACACGCAATATGGGCGCAGGATGGGGAAGTTGAATGATTTGAGAGGTTGAAGCTCGAAATCAAAGATTTCGGCCGTGTACATCGTGCCATTGTCTTTGTATCCGTATTCATCGTCGGAGAAATAGATGGCGGCTTCGCCGGTCTTCATGTACTGCCCGGGGATGAAACGTGTGCCAGCACCGTTCATCTCCTTTACCAATGTTTGAGCTGAAACATGCAAAGTACCGGCAACAGCAACAGCCAATGAAATGGAGAGAAATATCTTTCGCATAGTGGTTGTGAATTTTGGCGTAAAGATACTAATTATTTTCGACATAGCTCTAAACATTTGTTGAGAAATAAACATATTTTTAGTCAAGTCCTCATTACGGCTAAAATAATGTTGAAATAACGCGGGACTTGCGGCGGTGTCGGGATTTTTTGCTATCTTTGCGCATTGAAGGGCTAATGAGCCTTCAGCTTCGCAGAATGACCCGCAAATGGAACTATCCCTCACTGTCGTCCGAGGAGCAGCGCATAGGCGCTGAGCTCGCACGTCGCTTCGCCAACTGTCAGCCGCTGGCCGACCTGCTGGTGCAGCGCGGCATCACTACCATCGATGCCGCCGAGCGATTCTTCCATCCATCGGTTCGCGACCTCCACGACCCCTTCCTGATGCCCGACATGGACAAGGCTGTCGAACGCCTCAACCACGCCATGGGCAGCAAGGAGAAGATTATGGTCTACGGCGACTACGACGTCGACGGCTGCACGGCCGTGGCGCTGGTC
>JAIDUY010000318.1 GCA_029059965.1 Muribaculaceae bacterium | reverse complement strand
CGAAGATTCGGGACTGTCTGTACCTAAGAATCAGCCCATGAAAACTAAAGCTTTCCCCATCCTGCTGCTGTCTACATCTCTCGTCATCGGCACTCAGGCTTCGGATTATATTACTGTCGAAAACGGAGTATTTGTCCGCACGGTCTACGGCAGCGTAAGTATCAAAGTAGTCAACGACAAAATAATACGTGTCTCGGCTGTCCCTGAGGGCGAGTTTCCTGCGGATGCAAGCCTCGTTGTCCTTCCGCAGGCCGAAGCTCCCGAGTATACGCTGTCTGCTTCCGACGGATATGTCAGTCTGTCGACGGGCGAGGTCAAGGCTGTAGTTTCCGAAGAGTCCGGCGCCGTGACGTTTTTCGACAGCGACGGCCGGAAGATTCTTCAGGAAATGACGGAAGGCAGATACTTCACGCCAATTAGTATCGAGGGTACGGACGGCTACACCGTAAGGCAGTCTTTCGAGTCGCTCAACGACTCCGAAGGGCTCTACGGCCTTGGGCAGCATCAGGCCAACGAATTCAACTATAAGTGCAGGAACGAGGAGCTGTTCCAGTACAACACAAAAGTATCGGTACCGTTTATCGTTTCGACCGACAACTATGGCATCCTGTGGGACAGCTATTCGTTTTGCCGCTGGGGACGTCCCGACGACTATAGCCAGCTCGGCGATGTGTTCAGCCTGTACGACAAAGACGGCCGGCCCGGTGCCCTCACTGGAACATATCAGGCTGCCGACGGCACGACTCTCGTACGCGACGAACCTGTTCTGTACTTCGAGCATCTTATCCGCGGCGACCTCGGCCATGTCGTCAACGCGCCCCGCGATTTCAATTTCCCGGGCTCCCGCATCACCTTCGAGGGCGAGATTGAGGCCCGGGAATCCGGTGAGTTCGAGTTCATTCTTTACTATTCGGGCTATCAGACGGTTTATATTGACAATCGCAAGGTGGTCGACACCAGGTGGCGCACCGCATGGAATCCCAACAGCTATAAGTTCTCCCTCAACC
>JAIDUY010000317.1 GCA_029059965.1 Muribaculaceae bacterium | reverse complement strand
GCATGTCCATGCGCGTCCCCACCCTCGACGTATCTGTTGTTGACCTCACCGTCAACCTCGCCAAGCCCGCCACCTACGACGAAATCTGCGCCGCCATGAAGGAAGCTTCCGAAGGCGAACTCAAGGGCGTTCTCGGCTACACCGAAGACGACGTCGTTTCCAGCGACTTCCTCGGCGACACCCGCACCTCCATCTTCGACAAGAAGGCCGGTATCCAGCTGACCCCCACCTTCGTGAAGGTCGTTTCCTGGTACGACAACGAGATCGGCTACTCCAACAAGGTGCTCGACCTTATCGCCACCATGGTCAAAATCAACGGCTAATCCACTCACGGACAACCCATACGAAAGCCGGACGACACCCGTCGCCCGGCTTTCTTTATGCACATATTACATTTTGATTAATATTCCAATACATTTCTTTTAATTATGCCACAATCCGATTAGATTCCACATTTTTTTATTACCTTTCCGGCGTCTAACAAAAAACACATTTCCTATGCGAAAATTTCTATTCCTGTTTCCTCTGTTCATGCTCCTGTCCGCATGCTCAGATCTGGATGAATCCCTGGTAGTTCCAGACCTCGAGAGTTCTGAAATCCAACAAGAAGAACCGGTAGTCGATTCTATCTACGTCAACGAGGTCGAGGCAAACCGCGTTGCCGACCTCTACATTCCCTCTTCCCGAAGCGGCAACAGAGAGACTCGCCTTGTCAACGACAGAAACGGCGATGCCGGATTCTACATCATCAACAACATCCAAAGTCCGGGTTTTGCACTCGTCAGTGCAAAAAAGACGTTCCATCCTGTTTTAGCCTATTCCGAAACCGGGCACTTTGAGATTCCCACGGGTATTCCATATCTTGACGAATGGATTTCCAATGCCTTGGAATGTGTCTCGTCTTCTAATCATTCCGAAAGTCGCAATACGGCAATTAACGAATGGCGAAGATTCGAAAACCATCTCCCGGTCAGCGGGATCCACGCATCGAGAGCCATTGACTATGACGAATATACCGAACTTCGCTCTATCTTCGAAGACTCCATAAACTCATGGAGGAGTAAGGGCTATGAAGTGTATCGACTGGACGAATATCGTTTCCGCGATGAGCAGCAGCGTATGGAAGTATATTCTAGTGCTGAAGGCAGTATGTACCCCCAATATATCGAAGATTTCGAACTGCTAAGCTTCATAGTTAAAGAATATAAATCAATTCGCGGTGGTACTCAGATTGAAATAAACTATCCCTGGCGTCAGGAATATCCATTCAATCAGGCATTTCCCATTCTAAGTAATGGCTACCATGCCTATGTCGGATGCTCAGCTGTAGCAGCTGGACTTATCATGAAATATTACCAGCACCCTACGACTTATAACTGGAATCTCATACCCACGGACGGTAAAACTAAAGAAACATCGGAATTATTGTATGATATAGCGTCCAACTCCAAACCTACTTATAAATTAGATGGCACCAGTATATCTTTCGATAATCTATCTAGTACTCTTCGAAAGAAAAAATATACACAGGCAACCAAAACATCGTTCAATCTCGCAACTGCAGAAAGTCAGCTGAATTCAAGAATGCCAATAATAGTATCCTCTAGATGGGTTGAAGCGAACGGCGACCCGGCTTACCACGCTTGGGTTTGCTCAGGCACTTCCATTATCCAAACCGAAGAACAAATTATGCTGTGGACCTTTTCCGACCGGAGACAACTAAACAGAATAGGCCAGATTTATTCCACTGCAAGTGGTGGATTTAAGTTCTATTACGTCAACTTCGGCTGGGGTACAAGCATCAATGGATACTACTCAAATCTATTCACCATGGGTCCCGAAGGCTCCACCTCTCATTCTCTCGAAGACATGATAATAAACATAAAACCATCACTATGAAAATACTGAAGATACTTGCAGTGGCAATCTGCATGACGTTCCTTGCGGCTGTTCCGGCACAAGCGTCGGGCTTTGCGGCAGGCATAGAAAGCTCGTTTAATACGACCAAACACGATGATCATGGATATGGATTTCGCCTTACGGGCGCATATCGCGTCGACCTGACCAAACGAATCTGGCTTATGCCCGAAATTGGAGCCGGAGTCTGCCATATAATCCAGGAAGATTTCGCACCCGGCATACCTATCTACAAATTCCCGAAAGAGACCTGCTTCGACGGCAGTGTAAGCCTTCTTGCCGGCATAAATATCTGGCGCGGCCTCGAAGCTTTCACCGGACCGAAACTTTCCATCACCCCCGGGGGCTCTTTCTTCGACACCACAAGTCAGATATGGCGTTTCGGACTCGGCCTCCGCATCCGCAGAATCGGAATTTCGGCAAGCATCGATCTGTTTACAAAATCCCGATTTAGTGAGTCAACACCCTACGAGTGGACAATCGGCGCACGCTACTACTTCTAAAATAACCCGAACAAGCAAATCACTGATTATGAACTTTCCCAAGAAATTTTTCGCTTTAATCTGCCTGATTGTCCTTGCCGGGCTCCCCGCCCTTGCCTCGGGCTTCGCGGCAGGCATAGAAAGCACCATAAACATTCACCGTACCTCAGCCGACAATTACTTCACCATGAGTTTCGTCGGAGCCTACCGCATCGACGTGAACAACAGAATATACTTCATGCCCGAAATAAGCGCCGGCATCATCCATGTGTCTCCTGTCGTTCAAGAAACAATGATGGGACCGGAGAAAAAGGCAGCCAGTACCCGGTTCGGCGGCAGCATCGGCCTCGTTGGCGGCGTCCGCATATGGCGGGGTCTTGAAGTATTCACAGGCCCGAAAATGACAATCACTCCGGGTGTTTTGCAATACGACACCCTCGCACAGATGTGGAGCTTCGGACTCGGATACCGCATTGCCCGCTTTGAAATCCGGGCAAGTTTCGACCTCCATACCACCGACCGCGCTATATGGCATGACAAGAAAACCCCCGACGCATGCACCGTCGGCCTACGCTACCACTTCTGACACATTCTACTGAATCAGCGCATCTTCCGGACCCCGCAACCGTTTTTTTCGGTGCGGGGTCCAACTATGATATCCTAAGAGTATGTTTAGTTTTGGCTTATGTTAAGATTTAGATATGATTTTCGTGCATGTTTTGAGATTGAATGAAGGAGTTATGGGGTTCCATAACGACTGAACGTAATCGCTTTGCGCTTTCGCAGTGAAACGAAGAAAGAAATCTCAAAACAGGCCGAAAAGACATCTAAAGATTTCATAAAGTTAAAACCAAACATACTCTAATAATTGTTGGAATATTTGCAGCGTTCGGACTTTCTTTGTAATTTCGTTCGCCCAACGGCATAAAACACAATATACCTATATAAATATGGACAGCACAAGCATGACGCACGCGGCCGACAACATCCGCATCCTCGCAGCCTCCATGGTCGAACAAGCAAAATCCGGCCACCCCGGCGGAGCAATGGGCGGAGCAGACTTCGCCAACGTCCTCTACTCCTCATTCCTGGTCACCGACCCCGACGACCCCACATGGTTCGCCCGCGACCGTTTCTTCCTCGATCCCGGCCATATGTCGCCCATGCTCTACTCCGTGCTTGCCCTCAGCGGCCACTACACCCTCGACGAACTCAAGCAGTTCCGCCGGTGGGGCTCCGTGACGCCCGGCCATCCCGAGCTCGACCCCGAGCGCGGCGTCGAGAACACCTCCGGCCCCCTCGGACAGGGACATGCCATGGCCGTGGGATGCGCCATCGCCGAACGATTCCTCGTGGCCCGCTTCGGTAAAGTGTGCGAGCACAAGACCTATGCATTCATCTCCGACGGCGGCATTCAGGAAGAAATCGCCCAGGGCGCCGGACGAATCGCCGGCTACCTCGGCCTGGCCAACCTAATAATGTTCTACGACTGCAACGACGTGCAGCTCTCCACCATGGTCGACGCCGTCGACCGCGAGGACTATGCCGCCAAGTACCGCGCATGGCACTGGAACGTTATCGAAATCGAAGGCAACGACCCCGTCGCCATCGCCGCAGCCCTGCGCGTGGCTCAGGCCCAGACCGAAAAACCCACCATCATCATAGGCCACACCACAATGGGCAAGGGTGCAGTCACCGCCGACGGCACCAGCTTCGAAGGCCAGTGCAGCACCCACGGACAGCCCCTGAGCAAATCCGGAGCCGACTATGCCGCCACAATCCGCAACCTCGGCGGCGACCCCGAAAATCCCTGGGTAATCTTCGACGACGTCCGCGCGCTCTACGCCGAGCGCCGCGAGCAGCTCCGCGCCATCGTCGCCGAGCGCCGCAAGGAGTACAAAGAGTGGGCCGACGCCAACTTCGGCGACGCCGTCACCCTCAAGGGCTACCTCGAAGGCGTCATCCCGCAAATCGACTATCAGGCCATCGAGCACAAGGCCGACATATCCACCCGCCAGGCATCGGCCGACATCCTCGGCGTACTGGCCCGCAAGGTCGGCAACATGATAGTATCCTCGGCCGACCTCGCCAACAGCGACAAGACCGACGGATTCCTCAAGCAGACACACGCCTTCACCGCCGGCGACTTCAGCGGAGCCTTCCTCCAGGCCGGCGTCGCCGAGCTCACCATGGCCGCCATCATGAACGGCATCGTCCTCCACGGAGGCACCATCGCCGCCTGCGGCACATTCTTCGTATTCTCCGACTACCAGAAGCCCGCAGTCCGCATGTCGGCACTCATGGAGCTGCCAGTCAAGTACATATGGAGTCACGACGCTTTCCGCGTAGGTGCAGACGGGCCCACCCACGAGCCCGTCGAACAGGAAGC
>JAIDUY010000316.1 GCA_029059965.1 Muribaculaceae bacterium | reverse complement strand
TACACCGTAGCGCAGCGGAGGTGTGCCGTGTTTACCCACCCCCTGCGACGTGGCGTCCCGGAGGGACGCCGACTTACGTTCCCGCCGAATCAAATTAGTATGCAAAATGCATGATTGGGTTGGCAGCCCCCAAAAAAATCCTGCTTAGGGCTTTGCGGGTGGGAGGAATTCGATTTGGCCGGAGGGGGTGAGGCGGATGGTGGCGTCGGTGTAGGATGTGGCTGCCGTTTCGCGCGTGAAGGGTGCTACGGTGACGGTGCCGTCGTCGGCGACGGTGACGGTCGAGAGGCCGCGCTCGCTGCCGTCGGGCATGATGACGCGGCGGGTGAGGTAGCGCTTCATATGCTGTCGGTGGTGGTGCTGTCGGGCTCGGCGTAGCCGCTGACGCGACGCTGGCGGTAGCGCTCGTTGTAGTGGCCGGGGTCGAGGCGCTTGCGCACAAGCTCGATGCTGTCCAGCCGCACGGGGCCTTCGTCGGGCAATGCGGCACGCATATATCCGCTCAGGCTTCGCAGGGTGCGGGTGGAGTCGGAGCGGAAAAGGATTTCGCGGCGTCCGTCGCCGCCGAAGCCGTTGTAGACGGTCTCGACGCTTCCGTCGGTATAGGTTCCGGCAATGCTCCACTCGCTTTGGCCGCCGTTGTTGAGAATCTTGGTGCGCCATGTGTAGTAGTCGCCCGGCTCCCAGTTCTCGTCGGCGTTGAAGTGGAATGTGATGATGTCCGTGGGCGATTTGGGGCTGATGGCGAGGTAGCGCGGATGCGGCCACACGTCCACCGAGTCGCCGGCCATCGAGAGTGCGGCCTCGGCGGCCACGCGGTTGCCGGTCTCGGTGAGGCGGTGTTCGAGAATCTCGATGGTACGGTCGTAGACGTCCATGTAGCGGGTGATGTTGCGGCCGTACCATGCCATCGAGGAGTCGACCTGTGCGGACGTGACGCCGTGTCGGGCATAGACGCTCTGCTTGAAAGCCTGTTTGGCCGAGTCGGTCTCGTACTCGCGGCGGTTCATGTCGACCAGAGCCTCGCCTGTATGGACGTCGGCCATGAGCTGCGCCATCTCCTCGGGCTGGATGACCTCGGAGGGCACGCCGTGGCAGCCCGCGGCAAGCACGATGATGGCGGCGAATATGCTATTTCTCGCCCTGCGGCTCATACCATTTGCTTCCCAGATACTTGGAGTAGAAGAGGATAATCATGAACATGCCGACCGTAATCGAGGCGTCGGCAAGGTTGAACACGGGGTCGAAGAACGAGAACTCGTCGCCGCCGACCAGCGGAATCCATTCGGGCCAGCGGAAAGCGAACAGGGGGAAGTAGAGCATATCCACCACCAGGCCGTGGAACCACGTGCCGTAGCCCTCGCCCAAGGGAACGAGTTCGGCTGTCATCGGCGCGTAGGGGTTGGTGAATATCTCGCCGTAGAACACGCAGTCGATGATGTTGCCGAAGGCTCCCGCCGTGACGAGCGCCACGGCAATCATGTAGCCGACGGGCACGCGGGCGGCGCGCACGAGGCGCACCATGTACCATGTCAGCAGGCTGACGAGAACTATGCGGAAACCGGTGAGCAGCAGCTTGCTGCCGATTTCCATGCCGAAGGCCATGCCGTTGTTCTGGATGAAGCGCAGATGGAAGAAAGGCAGAATCTCGAAGTCCTCGCCGAGGTAGAAGCTTGTCTTGACCCAGAACTTGAGAATCTGGTCGAGGACAACGACCGCGACGGCCACGGCGATAGCCGCGGCCGTCAGACGGCGTCGTTTTACCGTAGCGTCCACTCTCAGCGACGGTTAAGTTTCTCCTCGACGCAGAGGGTGGCGTGGGGCACAGCGCGCAGGCGCTCCTTGGGGATGAGCTTGCCCGTAGCGCGGCAGATGCCGTAGGTCTTGTTGTCGATGCGCACGAGTGCGGCACGGAGGTGCTCCATGAACTTGCGCTGGCGCTCGGCGAGGCGGGCGTTGGCCTCGCGCTCGTTGACGTCGGCGGCTTCTTCAAGAGCCTTGAAAGTGGGCGAAGTGTCGCCTGTGCCGTTGCCGTAGCTGTTTCGTATGGCCTCGACGAGCTCGTCGTAGGCGGTCTGGGCGGCAGCGAGCTTCTCGAGGATTATGGCGCGGAATTCCTCGAGTTCCTCGTCGGAGTATCTTGGTTTGTCGCTCATGATTATGCTTTTGAGATGGTGAGTTTAACTTCCAGACCGTCGATGTCGAGGGTTTCGACTTCTTCGGCTCCCGCGGGGATGCCTTCGGCGATAGCGTCGGCCAGCACCTGGGCGGCGATGTAGCTGCCGAAGTCGCGGAGTGTGTCGGCGAGCTCGGCGTTGGGCTCGAAGCAGAGGGTGATGTGGTCGGTTATCTCG
>JAIDUY010000315.1 GCA_029059965.1 Muribaculaceae bacterium | reverse complement strand
CTCTCCGGTGCTTTTTGCCTTGTTCTTCAGTCACGTAGCTACGGCTACGCTCGTTCATCACAAGACAAAAATCACTCGGAGATATGCGACCCCAGCATTAACAAATATTGGGGAACCGGCTCTTAGGATTGAAATACACACGGGAAAACTTGCCGGAACGGACAAAGTTTTGTAATTTTGCGCAAGAATTTCCGAAAGGTATGAAGATTACAGTTCCGCACCGCCCCTCGGGGCTCCGAAACTTGCCGGCAGCTACCCGCTGCGGGGGCTTCGCAAGCCGCCCCGAATCCGTCGCCTCGGAAACCAATCCCGGAACACATCCGGCAGCATACGCCCGTATGAGCACCTACGACGCCCATGCGGGCTTTTTTATTCCAGACAGAAAACAACCCACATAGCCACAGAAAGATTATGTCCTCTTCATTGAGATTCAAAATGGTAGCAGAGGCCTTCGACCGCAAGGCCACCCCGGTGCAGGTGCCGGCGGAGAGTCCCGAAAAATACTACGGAGAACTTGTGTTCAACCGTCAGCGAATGTTCGAATACCTGCCCAAAGATGTGTACGACGCGCTGCTGCACGCCATACAGAACAAGAAACCCATAGGACGGCAGCTGGCCGACAGCGTGGCCGACGGCATGCGTCGCTGGGCCCTCGAGCACGGCGTGCACCACTATACGCACTGGTTCCACCCTCTGACCGACGGCACGGCCGAAAAGCACGACGCCTTCATCGAGCACGACGGCAAGGGAGGCGTCATCGAGGAATTCACGGGCAAGCTGCTTGTGCAGCAGGAACCCGATGCCTCGTCATTCCCCAACGGAGGCATACGCAACACTTTCGAAGCACGAGGCTATTCGGCATGGGACATATCCTCGCCGGCATTCATCCTCGGCACCACCCTGTGCATCCCCACAATCTTCATATCCTATACCGGCGAAAGCCTCGACTACAAGACTCCTCTGCTTCGAGCGCTAAACGCCGTAGACAAGGCGGCAACCGCGGTTGCCCGCTACTTCGACCCCGAAGTGCGCCACGTGCGCAGCTATCTGGGCTGGGAGCAGGAGTACTTCCTGGTTGACGAGAGCCTCTACAGCGCCCGCCCCGACCTGGTGATGACAGGCCGCACCCTGATGGGCCACGAGAGCCCCAAGAACCAGCAGCTCGAAGACCACTACTTCGGCGCCATTCCCTCGCGCGTAGAAGCCTTCATGCTCGATGTCGAGATCAGCTGCCATCGCCTGGGCATTCCGCTGAAGACCCGCCACAACGAGGTGGCTCCCAACCAGTTCGAGTTCGCACCAGTCTTCGAGGAGACTAACCTCGCCAACGACCACAACCTGCTGCTGATGTCGGTGATGACCGAAGTGGCGCGCCGTCACAACTTCCGCGTCCTGTTCCACGAGAAGCCTTTCGCCGGCATCAACGGCTCGGGCAAGCACAACAACTGGAGCCTGGGCACCGACCGCGGAGGCATGCTGTTCTCGCCCGGCCGCACGGCCACTGACAACCTGCAGTTCATCACCTTCGTGGTGAACGTCATGGCCGCCGTGCACCGCTTCAACGCACTGCTCAAGGCATCTATAA
>JAIDUY010000314.1 GCA_029059965.1 Muribaculaceae bacterium | reverse complement strand
CGCTGGCTGACACGCAGGCTGATGGCGCCCATGTTGGGGAGGTGGTCGTAGGGCAGCACGAAGACGTACTCCTGACGGTTGGCATCGAGAAGGAATGTCTCGTAGTTCGATGTCCTGTTGCCGTCGTAGGCGGTCATGGTGTTGCCGGACAGCACGCGGATGGGGCCTACGAGTCCATTCTCGTCGGTCAGGCACTCGACGGTCTGGCTGCCGTCGCCGATGTTGATGTTGACGGGATAGTATGCCAGTGCCTCGCCTTCGTTGTTGACAGTGCGCAGATAGGCGTCGAACTCGACAACGGGAGGAGTGTCGAATGCCATCTCGAACAGCACGGTTCCGTCGATGGCTTTCTTTGTCTCGCTGGCGTCGCGGACATTTGCCGTGATGTCGCCGCCCTGTCCGAGATCAAACTCGTACACTGCCCTGCCGTCGGCGTCGGTCATCAGATTCACCACACCGACGGGAGTGCTGAGAGCCACGCGCTCGCCGGAGATGGGGGCGCCGTTGTCGGTCAGACGCACCTCGACTGTGGTGCGCGGCGTGCGGGGTGTCTCGGATTCGAAAACGAACTCGTTGAGGATGTCCTTGCGCAGCTCGCGACGCTGCACACTGCCGCGGCACGACACCTCGCACTCCACGCCCTCGAACCAGGGCAGGGAGCATCCGGCCACGCCCTGCTCGAGCTTGAGCTGGGAGTTGCGGCGGCCGTAGGCTATGTCGACGATGTCGCCGTCGAGGGGCTGTCCGTCGTGGCGTCCGATGATGCGCAGTGTCAGATATTCGGTCACGTCGACGTCGATATGGGTCGTGGTGGGCTCGATTGTGATTATACGTTCGATGCCGGTCCTGGTGTCGCGCACCGATACCTGCGAGCCGGGCATATGACGGCCGAAGTTGTAGTTGCCGTCGTCGTCGGTCTCGGCAGAAGCCCACTCCATGCCGCGGGCGAAGCTGAACTCGCGGTGCGGCACAGCCTCGCCGTCAATCGAGAAGCTGACGCTTATCTCGTTGATTTTGTCCTCGTTGATGGTCTCGGAGATGACGGTGCCGCGGGCACGGTTATAGTTGGCGAAACCCCAGCCCGTCAGCCTGAGCTCCAGATGGTCGCCGCTGCGACGGCGCACGAAGGTGAAGTCGTCGTTCGGGAAGGTGAACACCTGGTCGATGATGCTCGCACGACCCGGCAGGCGCTTGAGCGTGCGGCTCTTGATGGCGGCGATGAGGTTGCGGGCCTCGACCTGGTCGGCCTCGGAGACCGACGACAGCGGCAGCCAGCCCTCGACATCTGCATCGGACCAGTAATAGCTTCCGTGTGTCACATAGACGGGTGCGAAATACTGTGCGTCGGCGCCCATCATCTGCTTGATGCGGGCATTGGCGGCGTCGCGCACGTTCCAGTTGGCCACTTGCCAGTGGACTTCTGTGCTGGGGACTTCTTTTATTTTAGGCATATCTTTGTAGTCGGAGACGGATTAACGTGTTATGGGAGACGGAGATGTGAGGCGCTGACGCGCGGAGCGGAAGGCTGCGCCGACTTCGGCGGAGTACATGAACGAGGGCAGGTTGCTTTCGGCTGCCGTCATCTGTGCTGCTACGGCCGACGCTGTGGCGGCGTTGTCGCACACGCGAGGGTCGTTGCTTATGGCGCGGAGCGCGCGGATGAGTTCGGCACGCTCGTTGTTCTTATAATTACTCTCTGCAGTGGTAATTTTCTCATTGAATCGCTGAGAGCTGAGAGCATCGGCGAACCAGCGGACACCGCGCAGGTCGTCGCAGCGGTCGAGACGCGCCTGTAG
>JAIDUY010000313.1 GCA_029059965.1 Muribaculaceae bacterium | reverse complement strand
GCGACAAGGCATTCTGCAGCGGCGGCGACCAGCACTACAAGACATCGGGCGGCTACCGGGACTCCGACGGCACGCCCCGTCTCAACGTGTTAGACGTCCACAAAGCCATCCGCTCGCTTGTCAAGCCCGTCATAGCTGCCGTCAACGGCTACTCCATCGGCGGCGGCAATGTGCTGCAGGTAGTGTGCGACCTCTCCATAGCATCCGAGAACGCACGCTTCGGCCAGACCGGCCCCAAGGTGGGCAGCTTCGACGCCGGCTTCGGCTCGTCGTATCTGGCACGTTGCGTCGGCCAGAAGAAGGCACGCGAGATATGGTTCCTCTGCCGCCAGTACACAGCCGCCGAGGCACTCGAGATGGGAATGGTGAACAAGGTCGTACCCCTCGACAGACTTGAGGACGAGTATGTGGACTGGGCCGAGACAATCATGAAGCGCAGCCCCTTCGCCATACGCATGATCAAGCGCGCCCTCAATGCCGAACTCGACGGCCAGCACGGCCTCATGGAGTTCGCAGGCGACGCCACCCTGATGTATTACCTCATGGACGAGGCTGCCGAAGGCAAGAACGCCTTCCTCGAGAAAAGAGACCCCGACTTCGACCAGTTCCCGCAGTTCCCCGGCTGATGCTGAAAGCTCAATGGATGCCCTACGACCTCGACTTCACATTCGAGGCCGTAACTTCGCGCGAGCGCATGTGGCGCAAGCGCACATATTTCGTGCGCATCTGCGACACAGATAATCCCGACATCGCCGGAGTGGGCGAATGCGCGCTGTTCCGCGGCCTCTCGGCCGCCGATGTGCCCGACTATGAGGCGAGGCTGGCGCACCTGTGCGCGCAGCCCGACAGGTGGTGCGAATGCGGCATGCCCTCGCTGCGCTTCGGTTTCGAGACTGCCATCGCCGACCTCAGAGGCGGCGGACGGAGGATATGGACCGAAAGCGACTGGGTCGAGGGGCGCAGCGGCATCGTCATCAACGGGCTCATATGGATGGGCGACCGCCGGACAATGGCCGAGCGTATCGCCGAAAAGCTCGACCTGGGCTTCCGTGTGCTCAAGCTCAAAATCGGAGGCATCAACTTCGACGAGGAGTGCTCGCTGCTCGAAGCCGTGCGACGCCGTTTCAGTTCAACCGACCTCGAAATAAGACTCGACGCCAACGGCAGTTTCTCAAAGGACAAGGCCCTCGAGCGCCTCGAGCGCCTTGCACGCTTCGACATACACTCCATCGAGCAGCCACTTAAGGCCGGACAACCGGACGCCACAGCGGAACTGTGCCGCCGCAGCCCCATCGACATCGCTCTCGACGAAGAGCTGATAGGCTACCGCACGGAAGCGGAAGCAGCGGACCTGCTCGACCGGATACGTCCTCAGTACATCATCCTCAAGCCGGCACTTATCGGAGGCACCGGAGCTGCCGACACCTATGTCTCCCTCGCCGAAAACATGGGCATAGGCTGGTGGGCCACCTCGGCCCTCGAGTCTAACATCGGCCTCAACGCCATAGCCCAGTGGGTGGCGACAAAGAAGACATCGATGCCTCAGGGCCTCGGAACCGGCAGGCTCTATAATAATAATGTATCATCGCCACTCGAAGTGCGCGGCGACAGGCTCTTCCGCAACCCGTCGCCCGGATGGGGTGAAATCGAACCAGGCACATGGCGGGACTGAACGACTTCCGCGAGGACTTCCTTGCCCCCGGCGATTATATCGTGGCCCACACCTCGGGCTCGACCGGAAAGCCCAAGGCCATACGCCTGTCGAAAGACGACATGAGACGCTCGGCACGCGCCAGCAACGCCCTGTTCGGCGTCGGCGCCGACTCGCTTCTTGCCTGTCCGCTGTCGGCAGATTACATAGCCGGAAAGATGATGGTCGTGCGGGCTCTCGAAGCCGGCTGTGACCTCGTCGAACTTCCCGTGAGCAACTCCGTCATGCTCCCGGATACGGACAAAAAAATCAGCCTTCTGCCCGTCGTTCCATCGCAGATTGATTCCCTGCTGACATACCCCGATATCGACGAGCGCGTGTCGACAGTGCTGATAGGCGGCGGAGCGCCATCGGCTGCAAGGAGCCGCGCACTTGTCGACCGCGGCATACGCACATATATAAGCTACGGAATGACAGAGACATGCAGCCATGTCGCCGTAGCCGACGGCGCCGCCCCCGAACGGATTTTCCACGCCATGCCCGGCATCAGTTTCTCGACAGCCGATGAGGGCAGACTCGTCATCGACTCCCCCGCATTCAACTTCG
>JAIDUY010000312.1 GCA_029059965.1 Muribaculaceae bacterium | reverse complement strand
TTCGAGGAGATGCTTGCTCGCTACCTCGTGCGCTACGGCATGTGCTACTCGCCGACCTGACCGACGCCGACGGTGCCATACATCCCGCAACCGTCTACGACCTCATCGCCAACGAGCTCGCGCTCGACGACCTCAGCTTCACCGACCCCGCTTTCGCCGCAATATTCGCCGAAGTCGGACGTCTGCGCACCGGCTCCTTCCCCGCCGATCGCGAGGCCTTCGCTGTCGCCCTCGAACAGGATATACAAGCGTCACTGGCCGACGAACGTGCCGCGCTGGCCATGCGTGGCGGCTCCCTCGAAGCCCTCGAGAGCGGCGAGCAGCAGCTCCAGCAGAAGGCCGACGAACGCCGTGCCGCCGCCATCGACGAATTCGAGACCGACTATGTGCGCCAGCGCCTCATCAACAGTCCCGACGACGCCATCCGTCCCATTGCCAACGAACTCGCCTCCGAGCGCTACATCCTGAGCCGCATCTACGAGCGGCAGGGCGGTGTGGAGACCGAGCACAGCCAGCTGCGCACCCTCGTTCCCCGCGCTGTCAATGAACTTCGTGCCGCCATCCTCCGCGACCTTCTCAAGGAGCTCAACCGCCGCCTCGCCGCCGTTCCGCCCTCCGACACGGCTGCGGCCATGGAGATAATGAATCAGATAGTAGCCTATCAGGACTATCAGAAGCGCCTCGTCAAAGTCCTCGGCGAGCGCATTATCCTTCCCCGCGGATAGTCCGCCGCCATCGCCACCGGTTGCGATGGAGAGCAATCCAAGACCATACATGTTGAAATGATTCTACCTTAGCTGGCATCCTTGCCGGAAGCCTCGTTGCGGCCTTGGCGGGCGCAGGAGGCTTTATCGGAATAATAGCCCTACATCGTGTTTGCTTGCCGGCGATGATTCCGCGGGTTTGATGGGTGTGAAAAAGGGAATCAAGCCGAAATACCGGTGCATATTTTGTTATAAGTTTAGGCGTATAGCTTGACGAGGCGGAGTATGGAGCCGGGAACGTAAGTCGGCGTCCCTGTCGGACGCCACTCCTCGTGGGGTGCGTAATCACAGCACACCTCCGCTGCGCTGCGGTGTACCGTGCTACGATAAGTCGGCGTCCCTGTCGGACGCCCTGGCGTTGTGGGGCTATCCATTTCACAGCACACCTCTGCTGCGCTGCGGTGTACCGTGCTACGATAAGTCGGTGTCCTGTCGGACACCCCGTTGACGGCCTTTGCGAGGCGTGGACGGCGGCTGTACCGTGGTACAGCCCTACATCGGGGGGAGCACGCTTTGGAGGGCGTGGGTGGCTGTGGCGGGGGAAGGGCCAGTATTGCCGGGTATGAAAAAAGGCGCGTCCGAGTGGGCGCGCCTTTGATATGGATGGGGTTGTTATCAGCGGATAACGACCTTGGTAGCAGTGTTGCCGGTCACTTTGACGTAGATGCCTGTGGAGAGGTTGTCTGCGTCGACGCGAACGCCGTTGAGGTTGTAGTAGATGGTTTCGCCGTCTGCTGCGGGCTCGACGGTGATGTCCTCAACGCCGCTGCCGCTGCCTTCTACGGTGTAGATGGCCTTGGCGGGCACGATGGCTTCGGGAGCCTCGGCGGGCAGCGAGTAGGCGTTGTAGCCGCCGTTCTCACGCTCGTAGACGTGGAGGTTGCCGCCGACGTCGAAGCGCATATGGCTCCATTCGCAGTGGTTGGTGGGGATGTTGTAGAGTTTCTCGATAACGGGGTCGATGCCGTCCCAGCTGAGGCTCATGATGGTGATGCAGTCGTACTGGCCGAGTGCGAGGAGCTTGCCGTCGGCGCTGATAGCAACGCCGGAATTGGACGATTCGATGTATTCGAGGCTTGCGCTGTTGAAGAGCACTTCGCCGTCGTTGGCAACGATTACGAAGCAGGGTGTGCCCATGAGGTTGTTACCTGCGCTGCGGCACTGGGATGCGAGGAATGCGTTGTCGGTGAGGGCGATGATTTCAACGTTCTGGTTGGCGAGGGTACCGTTGCCCACGAGGTTGTCGTAAGCCTGGTCGGGGATGCGGGTAATCTGCTCGTCGGAACCGATGTTGTAGGCGTATACGCGGTTTGCGGAACCGGGGGTGTTGCCTGCGGGATAGTCCTCGAGGAAGGAGTACATGCGGGTGTTGTCGCCCTTGCCCTGGAATGCCACGCAGGAGCTGCCGCCGCCGATGATTACACCGTTGTATTCATAGGCACCGGAGTTGCCGGAGCGCTTGCCTGCAAGGAGCTGGCTCATGTCGACGGGATTAGCGGGGTCGATAACCCAGTAGCCTGCGCCGCCGTCGCTCCAGTCGGCGAATACGGCAAGACCTTCGCGCTCGTCGCCACGGAACATGGAGCTCTGGTTGGAAGCCTGCAGACGGGAGTCGTTCACGAAGAAGGGACCGGTCACGGTTCCGTCGGGAGCATAGATTTTGACGCCGTTGGCACCGCCGGTGGTCACGAGGGTGTAGCCGAGGTTATCGCTTTCGGTGTCCTTGATGGTGATGACGCCGCCGCGCTTGGTCAGGCCGTTGGGGTCGGTGTAGTAGATGGCGCCTTCGGGGATGGTGTTGCTGACAATCTTGACAGCTACATTGTAGACGTGGCCGGGGAATTCGGCAGCGTCGAAGGAGATTTCGTTGTCACCCTTGACAACGGCGGGGCCGTCGATGGTGAGGACGTCGCCGGAATTGGTCTCGGTCAGAACGATGGCCGATGCGGGAGCGTCGCCGGTAGCCTTGAAGCTTACGGTGTAGGCAGTGCCTTCGTTGGTCATGCTGATGCCGTAGGCGAACTGGCGGTGGGGCTGGGGCTGGCGCACGCCTTCGGTGGAGAAGCGGGTCAGCTTGTTGTCGCGCAGGAGGAAGAGGGCCATGTTGGCGGCGGTCACTTCGCCGAGAGCGTCGACGGTGGCCAGGGGAGCGCCGGCTGCGAATGCCTTGCCGGCAGCAAGCTCAAGGTTGGTGTTGGCTGCGGGAACCACGGTAGCCTTGTCGAGGCCTTCGGTGATGTCGAGGAGCACGAGGCCGCCGTTGCCTTCTTCGGTGAAGTCGGGAGCTACCATGTAGCTGTGGCCGGCGTAACGGAAGAAGCCTTCGTTGTTGGCACCCAGGGGCAGTGTTTCCTGAGGCATGAGGGCGTAGGAGTTCTCGATGTCGTCGAGCTTGGCGGTTGCGGCAACGGTGCCTTCGCCGTCGATCATGAACCACTTGGAGTCAAGCGGAGAGATGTTGAGGCGGTAGTGGCCGAGGACGTTGAAGTCGAAGTAGTCGGCGAACACCTTGTTGCGGAAGCTTTCGCTGCTCTTGGCTCCTTCCATAACCTCGATGACGTTGAACCATACGCGCGGAATACCGCCAACGTATGCGTTCTCGGAGCTGAAGAGGAGACGGCCTTCGGCCATTGTGCCGGTGTAGGCGATGGATTCGCCGGACTTGGCGCGGTACATGTTGGCGCTGAGAGCGGAGGTCATCCATGCTTCGGGATTGCCTTCGGGCAGACCGTCCTCGTTGTTGTTCCAGCGGTAGAAGTTGAGCTGGCCGCGGGTTTCGCCGTTTTCAACCTGTTCGTCGCTGAAGTGGCAGAGTTCCTTGGCGGAGCCGATGAGGATGCCGTCGGCGGTGAGGGCGATGTCGGCGAGGTTCTTGTCGGTGCCTTCGGTGCCTTCGGTGCCGGGAGTGGCGACAACTTCGAGGGTGTTGGCGTCGAGAACGACAATCTTGGCAGCGCCTTCGGCGTCGTGAGCCAGGATGAAGAGCTTGCCGTCGTGGTGGATGAAGCGAGCTACGTTCAGGCCGGCGATTTCAGCGATTTCGCGGTCGACAATCTTCTGGTCGAAAGCGTATTCGGCGCGGGCACCGAAGACAGTTCCCTCGAAGGGATCGGGATAGTCGACGTAGGTCACCGTGGGAGGAACGTAGGATTCGCTTTCCATGAAGGCGGTGGGGTAGGATACCTCAGCAGCCTTGACGGTCACTGCCACGGGGCGGGGCGACTTGTAGCCTTCGGCTGCGAATTCCATGGTGTACTCGCCGGGAGCGACGCCCTTGAATACGAACGCGCCGTTGAACTGGTTGTCGGTGGTGTAGGTGTCAATCACCTCGTTGCCCTTCTTGAGGGTCACGGTCACGTTGTCCAGCGGTTTGTAGAGGTCGTCGTGGGTGGGCAGGGGCACGTAGGAGTCGTCGCGATAGCGCTCGTGCTCGTCGCGCACGATACCGTAGATGTCGCCTACGTTCTCCTTGGTCAGGCCGAAGTAGTCGGCGATGCCGTGAGCGTAGTTGTAGCCTTCTATGTAGTCAACGTCCCAGTTCATGTGGCGCAGGGCGGCGGGGGCATACTGATGGAAGTAGCCTTCGATCAG
>JAIDUY010000311.1 GCA_029059965.1 Muribaculaceae bacterium | reverse complement strand
TCCCTCACTGCGCGAACACATCTGCACGACGCTTGACCGCCCCAGCGTTAACAAATATTGGGGAACCGGCTCTAAGACCCGAATATCCACAAAACGACACGTCCCGGAAGCATCAGCCGAACTTCCGGGACGTGTCGTTTTATCAATTCACTCAGAAAAGCCAGACGGAGCTGACTGACACGGCGATGGCGTGGAACGGTGTGCGCCCCGTGAGCAGGCGGTAGCTCACGCCGGCCTGTGCGGCGAAGCTCTCGGTAAGATGCCATGCGAGTCCGGCTCCGGCCTTGACGGAACAGGAGTGGTGGCCGAGGTTTGGTTCGCCGTCGTGCAGCAGCGCGAGGCCGATGTCGGCATCGGCGACAAAGGCGAGTGAACGCACCGGAAGTGCCTGATGCCATGTGGCTCCGGCGCTGAAATCTATGCCCGACAGTGGCAGCAGGTCGCTGCGTGCGGCGGCTATGGAGAACACGCCGGCCGAGGCTCGGACACCGAAGCTGCGCCACAGCGGACGCACGAAGTGCGCCGTGGTGCCGAAGCCCGAGCGGAAGTCCGACCCGAGCGGAAGTATGAGCTCCGACGATACGGCCACGGAGGTGGCGAAGCGCGCGTCGGCGGGACAGTACAAGGGCGAATGTCCGCCGAAAATCCATCGCGACACCACCTGGCCGAGCTCAGCCGAAGCCATGCCGACAAGGGCGCCCGCGGCCACGTCGCCACCGAAATGGCGCGAATCGTAAACTCGCTGCACACCAATGCCCGAGGCGACAAGCTGTCCGCCCAGCGACACCCACGGATGCGTTCCGTAGAACTGATTCGACAGGGCGGTGGAGACGGCGAATGCCCACGAGGTGTGGCGCGAGGGGAAGGAATTGTCCGACGAGCCGTCGGGTCGTGTCTCGTGCACGCTGTACTTTAGCACCTCGGTGGCGGCGGCATTGACGGCAAGGCCGACGCCCGCCGAAGTCAGCGCAGGCCAGAGACGGGGGGCACGTTCGCACCTCACGGTATCCGGCTGCGCCGCAGTCACCCCGGCCGCAGCCGTTGTCAACAGTCCGGTCAGCAGAACAAGAAGGATTGCTGTAAGATACCTATTCATTCTTCAAGGGCTTTATACACCAGGCTGAACAGGTGCGGACGTATGTTGAGGCTGTTGAACACAGGAGTCTCGCGGGTGGGATAGACGCGGTTGGTCAGGAAGACGAAAATGACATCCTTGTCGGGGTCGACCCAGAAGCACGTGCCCGTAAACCCGAGGTGGCCGAACACGCCCGCTCCGGCCTCGTCGCAGGTGGGGGAATAGTCGGGGTTCTCGGTGTCGGGCTTGTCGAAGCCGAGACCGCGGCGGCAGGTGGGGCTCTTGGCCGTGGTGAACAGGCCGGCGGTCTCGTCCGAAAGCACGCGCACATCGCCATAGGTGCCGCCGTTGAGCAGCATCTGGCATATCTTGGCTATGTCGTCGGCATTGGCGAAAAGTCCGGCATTGCCCTGCACGCCGCCCGAGAAGTTGGCGAGTTCGTCGTGCACATAGCCGTGCACGGTCTGGCGGCGCAGGAACTTGTCGTTCTCCGTCGGGGCGATTTCCGAGGGTTCGAAACGCTCGCGCGGACGGTAGCCGGTGCGGTATGCGCCCAGGGGCGCGAAGATTTCATCGCGCACATACTCGTCGTGGGGTTTGCCCGTCAGACGCTGCTCGATGTCCATGAGCAGGCAGAAATTGAGGCAGGAGTAATTGTAGGCGCGGGTGGAGCGCAGGGGGATGTCGTATATGCGGCGCATCAGGGTGTCGTAGGAGGAGCGACCCGTGTAGATGCCGTTGTCGGCCTCGATGGGGAAGGCGTCGGTGCGGGTGCGGCTCACGATGTCGGAGCGCATGCGGGCGCTGTTGTGGCCGTAGCTGCGGCGGCCTACGCGTATGCTGTGGTTGCGGTCGGGACGGGCGGTGAAGAGCTTGCCGGTGAATGTGGCGCTGTCGACCATGACGCCGTACATATTCAGCGCCGCGGGCATACCGGACTCGTGGAAGAGGAGCTGGCGCACGGTGATGCAGTGCTTGGCCGTGTCGGAGATTTCGGGGATGAGCTCGCCGAGGGTGGCGTCGAGGCTAAGCAGGCCGCTGTCGTAGGCCTTCATGATGCCGGGCAAGGTGCCGGTGGCCTTCGACACCGATGCGAGGTCGTAGATTGTGCGGCTGTCGACTTCGGAACTGAGGCGGTCGCCGGTGCGGCCGTATGCGCGGTCGAAGACTATATTGCCGTTACGGGCCACAAGCACCTGGCAGCCCGGGAAGGCGCCCTTTCGCAGGCACTGCTTCACGAATGTGTCGATGCTGTCCGACAGCCAGGGGCTGAAGCCTTCGGCCACGGGCGTGGAGAAGCCAAGACGCGACTTGCTCAGCTGTATGCCGGCGCCGAGGGGTGCGAAGCCACGCAGATTGACGGGCAACTTTCCGCTGACGGATATGCCGCCGAAGATGGCCTCGGCGGCGCTGACGGCGCTCTCGGTGATGTCGTCGTAGGCAAGGACGATGGCCTTTGCCGACGGCAGCGAGGGGGCGAACTTCTTCATCTTGTAGGGATTGACCATGAATGCTGCGACCATGTTGTCGATGCCGGCGGCGGCGAGCTGGGCCATCACCTCGCGGTCGGCGGCCTTGTCGGCGAACACTCCGACGATGACGACGTCGGCCTCCTTGATTTTGCGTATGGTCGACTCGGCGAACAGTCCGCCGCCGGTATGGAACTCCCTGACGTCGGCATAGTGGCGGCAGGTCGAGGCAAATGCCCCGGCGGGATTGTGCTTGTCGCCTCCGCCTATGGTCACCACGGCTATGCTGCGGTTCGCCAGACTGCCGACAGGCAGAATGTCGTCGCTGTTGCGGAGCACGGTGACGGAGGCCGCGGCGAGCTTCTTGATGAGCGCGCGGGCGGCGGGGGTGTCTATGCTGTCGCGCAGGGCGCTGATGTCGGTGTCGACATGAGGCTTGACATCGAGGCCGAGGTAGTACTTGTAGCGCAGCACGCGCTTGCAGTGCTCCTCAATCATGGCATCGGTGACGGCACCGCTGCCGTAAGCCTGCACCAGAGCGGCAATGGCGTCGACGGGAGCACGGGGACAGAGCAGCACGTCGGCGCCGGCAATGAGCGCGGCCACAGCCGGGTTGCGTCCCTGCGGGTCGACGGCGCCCTTCATGCCGAGGGCATCGGTATAAATCAGGCCTTCAAAACCCATGTCGCCGCGCAGCAGGCCGCCGATGATGGCCGGCGAGAGTGAGGCGGGCGCTCCCGAGGGGTCGAGCGCCGGAACCACGAGGTGGCCGACCATGATGGCCGACGCGCCTGCATCGACGGCCTCGCGGAAGGGGCGCAGGTCGGTGCTGTCAAGCATTGCCCGCGAGTGCGACACCATAGTGACAGTCTTGTGCGAGTCGGTCGATGTGTCGCCGTGGCCGGGGAAGTGCTTGGGTGTAGCCTGGACTCCGGCGTCTTCCATGCCGAGGGTGTATGCCACCGTCAGACGCGCCACCGTGGCGGGGTCCTCGCCGAAAGCGCGGTAGCCGATGACGGGATTGGCGGGATTGGAGTTGACATCGGCGTCGGGGGCGAAGTTGCACTGCACGCCCGTCAGGCGGCATTCGCGTGCCATCTCGGCGCCGTAGTCGTAGATGAGACGCGGCGACTGCACGGCGCCAAGCGCCATGTTCGACGGAAATCTGGGCAGCTCGGCTATTCGCATCGACAGGCCCCATTCGCCGTCGAAAGTCATCAGCATGGGCACCTCCGACTGCTCCTGGGCATAGTTGGTCATCTCGACGTATTCGGCAAGTGAGCCCTCCGAGAAGAGCAGTCCGCCGACACCCTCGGAGGCATAGCGGCGTATGGCAGCCTTGGAGCTTGCGGCTCCGGCGGGGGTGACTTTGGGGAAGACCAGCTGAGCGAGGCGCTGGCGTAC
>JAIDUY010000310.1 GCA_029059965.1 Muribaculaceae bacterium | reverse complement strand
ATGTACACGTTCTCGTCGGACGGCCAGCTGCTGCCGAACACCATGCATGTCAGTCCGCGCTTTTGTCCCGAGGCCACGAAGGCATCGGTTACGGCATGGGGGCGCACATTTTCGCGAATCTCTGACACGCGGTCGAAGCGGGTGTCGCCTGCGACGGTGACATTGTCGACTCCTACGCCTGCGAGCAGCTTGCGCGATGCCTCGTCCTGGACGTACAGACGGCGGAACGAGTGCAGCATCTTCCTGAACATGCCGCCCCAGGGACGGAAGAAAATCTGCCCCGGGCGGAATATCGCCGAAATGATGTATGTCGGGATGCCTCGGCGCGAGAGCTCGTCCAGATAGTTGCCCCAGAATTCGTACTTGACGAACACCGCCATGCGCGGACGGGCCGCGTCGAGGAAGGCGGCCACCGACGAAGGACGGTCGAAGGGCAGGTAGGCCACCTGCACGCGCTCGTGGAAACGGCAGCGCACAGTGTAGCCCGAGGGTGAGAAGAATGTCAGCAGGATGGCAGCCTCGGGACGGCGTGCAAGCAGGCGCTCAATCATCGGGCGAGCCTGCTCGAACTCGCCGAGCGAGGCAGCATGTACCCACAGGTCGTAGCCCTCGGGCGACAGGCGCTTGCGGCCGGCGGCGACGTCGGCCACAGCCTGAGCCTGACCGCTCAGCATGGTGCCTATCTTGTCCGAGCGCAGGGCAGCTATGCGCGCCGCGCCCGCGAACAGGCCTATGCCGGCATTATAAAGTAGATTCATCGGCAGGACGGATACGTTCTACACCCGCACGGATGCGGCGTAAAGTCTCGTCGGCACCGAGGCGGTCGGTGATGTCGAACATGTGCGGACCCTTGCACTCGCCCACGACGGTGAGGCGGAAAGCGTTCATGACATTGCCTAAGTGGAGGTCGCGCTCCTTGATCCATTCCATCACCAGAGGCTCGATTACCTTGCCGCTGAAGTCGGGCTGTGCCTCGAGCATGTCGGCAAGTTCGGTCATGATGCCACCCATTTCGGGCGACCAGCGTTTCTTGACGGCCTTGGGTTCGTATTCCTCGGGAGCGACGAAGAAGAAGCGTGCGTTGTCCCACAGGTCGCTCACGAAGTTGATGCGGCCCTTTACGAGCTCGATGACATCGGCGATGTACTCGTCGCTGAAGTCGGCGGGATTGACGCCGTGAGCCTCGAGAACTGGCTTGAACAGGTCTACAAGCTCGGCGCCGCTGCGGTTCTGCAGATAGACGTGGTTGAACCACTTGCCCTTCTCGAAAGCGAAGCGTGCGCCCGAGCGCGAGCAGTGGTCGAGCGAGAACTTGTCGATGAGCTCGTCCATGCTCATCACCTCGGTGTCGTCGCCGGGGTTCCAGCCTAAAAGGGCGAGGAAGTTGACGACGGCTTCGGGAAGGTAGCCGCTCTCGCGGTATCCGCTGGAGGTCTCGCCGCTCTTGGGGTCGTTCCACAGAAGGGGGAAGACGGGGAAGCCGAGGCGGTCGCCGTCGCGTTTGCTGAGCTTGCCCTTCC
>JAIDUY010000031.1 GCA_029059965.1 Muribaculaceae bacterium | reverse complement strand
ATATGTGAATAAGAGACAGCACCTGGTCCGAAGAGCTCACTGCCGAGTACAAGGCCATCAACGGAGCATTCAAGGCCAGCGCCGAGGTACGCCGCGGACGCCTGCAGACCTATGCCGACAAGGACGTGGCCATGTTCACACGCGCCATTGCCGGACACCGTCTGCTGGTGATGGTCAACACCACCGGCGGCGAGCGCACCGTCAAGTGCCCCATCTCGCTGGCCGGAGCAAGCATGACCGACCTCATCGGCGGCACCGACATCACCGTGCCTGTCGAAATGAATATACGCCCCTACGGCTACGTGTTATTGATGGATTGATGTAGCTGACCCCGAAGTATTTGATAAGATGAAACGACAGATCATTGCTTCCTTCGTGCTGGCGGCCTCGCTTGCGGCGGGCGCCGCCGGCATCAGCTCGCCCGACGGCAATCTGCGCCTGACGGTGGGCACCGACGCTGCCGGCACCCCGGTCTACTCGCTGACCTACAAGGGAAAGACCGTGGTGGCCGACAGTCGCCTGGGACTGCGTGCCGACGAAATCGGATTCACCGACGGATTCACCCTCGTCGGGACCGACACCGCCACCGTCGACCGCTCGTGGGAACCTGTATGGGGCGAATACTCCACCGTGCGCGACCACTTCCGCGAGCTGGCGGCCCACTTCACGGCCTCGGCTCCCGAGCGCGAGATGACGGTGCGCTTCCGCCTGTTCGACGACGGCCTCGGCTTCCGCTACGAGCTTCCCCGCCAGGACAACGCCAACTACCTGACACTGCGCGACGAAGCCACCGAATTCAATTTCGGAGCCGACCACACCCTCTTCTGCATCCCCGGCGACTACGACACCGACGAGTACCTGTGGTCGGAGACATCGTTCTCGCAGCTGCCCTCGGCCTTGGGCGCATACCGCCGCCACTCCGAGAGCCGGCGCACCGGAGGCACCACCGTGCAGACACCGCTGTTGCTCAAAACCGTCGACTCGCTCTACGGCAACCTGCACGAGGCCGCACTGGTGGGCTATCCCGCCATGCTCGCCGATGTCGACACTGCAGCCTTCGCCATGCGCACGCACCTCGTGCCCGACCGTCTTGGCGTGCGTGCCTATCTCCAGCTGCCCTTCAACACTCCCTGGCGCACGCTCATCGTGAGCGACGACGCCCGCGACATCCTCGCTTCGCAGATGATTCTCAACCTCAACGAACCCTGCAAAATCGAGGACACATCGTGGATAAAGCCCATGAAGTTCGTGGGCGTATGGTGGGAGATGTTCACCGGACGCATCAAGAGCTGGGCATACTCCAGCGACTACCGCGCCAAGCCCGGCGTGACCGACTACAGCACCATCGAACCCAACGGCCACCATCCGGCAAATACCGCCAACGTGATGCGCTACATCGACTTCGCAGCCGACCACGGCATCGACGGCGTGCTCGTCGAGGGCTGGAACGAAGGCTGGGAGGACTGGGCAAGCTACCGCAAGAACCGCCAGTTCCTGTTCGACAAGCCCTATCCCGACTTCGACATCGACTCGCTGACGAGCTATGCCGCATCGCGCGGCGTGCAGCTTGTGATGCACCACGAGACGGCCGCCAACGCCGCCGACTACGAGCGTCAGCTCGACCGCGCCTTCGCCTACATGCGCGAAAAGGGCTACAACGCCGTCAAGACCGGCTACGTGGGCGCCATCATCCCCCGCTCGGAGCACCACACATCGCAGTGGATGGTGGACCATGTCCACCACGTCATAGAGCGCGCGGCCGACTATCAGGTGATGATAGACAGCCACGAGGCTCCGCGCCCCACCGGCCTGTGCCGCACATGGCCCAACTGGCTGGCACAGGAGTCGGCCCGCGGCGGCGAGTTCGAGAGCATGGGCGGCAATCCCCCCTCGCACACCTGCATACTGCCCTTCACACGCCTCAAGGGCGGCCCGATGGACTACACTCCCGGTCTGTTCGAAACTCGCCTGAGCTACTACAACGAGGGTAAGGACTCGCAGGCCGGCACTACCCTTGCACGCCAGCTGGCACTCTATCTGACGATGCCCTCGCCCATGCAGATGGCATGCGACCTGCCCGAGAACTACGAGCGCTTCCCCGACGCATTCCGCTTCATCGAGGATGTGCCCGTCGACTGGTCGGACAGCCGCTATCTCGAGGCCGAGCCCAACCGCTATATCACCGTGGCGCGCCGCGACAAGAACAGCGACGACTGGTACGTAGGCGCCATTACCGACGGCGACCCGCGCACGGCCACCATCGACCTGAGCTTCCTCCCCGAAGGCGCCCGCTACACGGCCACCATCTACGAGGACGCCCCCGACGCCCACTGGCAGACCAATCCTCAGGCCTACCGCATACGCAGCGTCGAGGTCGGCCACGGCGACACCCTCGCCCAGCCCCTCGCGGCAGGCGGCGGCGCGGCAATCCGCATAACCCGCAAATAATATCCTTTCAAGGAATCTTGAATCTTAGACTTTCTCAATACAGGCCCGGAGCGTTGCGAAACGCCCCGGGCTTCCTTTTATAGTTTAAACTCCTACTATAAAGAGGAGTTTAGATGTATATTACCAATAACTGGCACAATATGTATCAAGAATCGTTGATTGCGAGAATCATCTTCAGTACTTATCCGTTCAGCCCTTGGGACACCCCTCTCACCACTTCCAGAGATGACAAGCTCGCATTTTTCCATATCCGAAAAATCGATTCCAGCTTCATCTCGCCAAAACTCATGAAGCTTGACAGCACGCAAATAGCTTAGAACATTGTTGTTCCGATAATCGTCCTGAGCCCACCCATCGGCTGAAGCCTGTCCTTCTATCACCACTAAATATTTTATGCTATTCCTCAGAGAATCATTGAGCTGAAGATTAAGTATTGTTCTTCTGATTTCCTCTCCAGCATCCTTTATCCGCTGCCTAATGGCGTTAGCCTCTGTCGGATTATATTCAACTGAACGAGAATCATCTTGTACCAGACTCTCAAGATTAAATTTTTCTTTTTGGTAGGTAACCTGAATCCGGAATATATGCTTAAGATAACGCTCATTAAATTCAAAGTATTCCGGGTCTATATTGTCTACTGCTCTATAAATAGATTGAATCCTTTCATATTCATCCCTATAAATTTCCAACCTCGCCCGCTCCATCTCAAGCCGCTCCATCTCAAGTCTTTGAACCTTGAATCTGCTATATGATACCGCAAAGAGCACAAGCATAATAGCGAACAATGTGGTCATAATGTCCACGTAGCTCGGCCAAAAAGCACTTTTATTATTGCGACTATCCATAGGTAAAGTTATTTACGACGGCCGAAGAAGCTATCGAGGAAGCTACTGCCACCCGAAGTTGTCGTGTTCTCCGGTTCCTTCTTGGCATTCTCAATAGCCTTGTCGAGAAGTTTACGTATAGACTCAACTTCGCGACGAGTAGTTTCGATAGTTTTATCGACTTCCTCACGAGAACTATTGGTGTTGATTGAGATAAGTAATTCCTCAATCTTTTTCAGCTTGCCCAGCTGAGAGAATTCTTGATGAATTTGATCAATAGAAAATTTTTCCTCTATGGCGGCCACAATCTCGCTGCGACGCTCAAGCATTTCCTGCTCAAGTCCATCAAGTAGATTCTGGAATCTCTCAGCATACAAAGCAAAACTCTCCTCGTATGTGCGACCCAACCTTACGATAGACTCAGACTGCATCTTAAAGATATTTTCAAGATGCCCGTCGGAAACTTCCATAGCCTCGACAGCTATTTTCTGCTTTTTCTTAATAGCAGTAATAGCTTGTTTGAGAGCTTCAATCTCGATATTCCCCAGAAGGTCGGTCTTTTCTATATCACGACCAAGAGCGTTAATGCTATTTTCAAAGTCAGTTATTCTATTGAGAATCTTATTCAGTTTATCAGCGACCTTAAGTGGGAGCTTAAGCGATTCATTATAACTTTGTTGTGTATTGACAAGCTCAATTGTAACATTTTTTACTTCACCACATGATTCCTCAAAACGATGGATTGCGGTGGTAACGAGTTTAAAATTCTCCGAAGCTCTGACAAATGCATCAAGAGATTCAACGACGCCGCGAGAGCGAAGCGTTTTAAGGAGTTGGGCTTGCAGGTCAACATTTTCATTGATTTTGTCCATATTCTCGCCCATGACGCGCACTGCTTCCGAAACAATGGTTACATTCTGCTCAAAAGCAGATCCGAAGCGTTGAGTGCAAGAGTCAAAAGTCGCCTGAAAGCGGTCGATGACACTATTAAATGACGGCTCAAACAGGTTGATGGTGTGGTGCAGTTTATTCAGAGCGGCAACCATGCTGACACCGAGGGTCGGCATAAGTTCATTCTGAATAAACTCGTAGAAATCGTTCTTATCTTCACGAACAACCTTTTGAGTTTCCGCTGCAATGTGATGAGTCCATGTTGTGAGGAGAAGGCCGATAAAACTGGTTGACATAGAAACAAGAACGCCAGTAATTAGATTACCAATAGTCTCATCAGTAATACCTTCTCCATTCGGTGAAGAACCCAAACCTATAGTAAAAAACAGCAGACCGAGGAACACACCAGCAAAAGTACCCATGAGGCCCACATAAGTCGGGAATGCAATTTTTGAAGTTGCATTATCGTAAAGAACATTTATTTTTCGGTCAGTCTTATTTTGAATGACCGAAAAATCCGTGGTGCCATGGTTCTTTTTGGTGTACTCGTTCAGTTCCTTTATAAGGGTGTGGAGACTGGAGCCATCCTCAGCGACATAAGGATTGAGCTGAGAATCCTCGGCCTCGCCATAGACTTCGTAATCTCTTTTCTTTGTAAAGAAATTACGAACAACGTCCAACTTCTTTCGGGTTCCGATGAAGTAATAGAGCTGAACGCCAAACGCGATTATAAAAGTAGCGATAGATATAATCAGCGATACAATAGATATGCCTGACTGAAACATATTAAATCTTAGTGAGTTTTAACACGTTATCAATAATAGGCAAGAAGAATACCGAATCGTGGTAAACCTCGCTGTCATTGAGTTTCTGAATGACCTGGGTCTTGAAGTTCTTCTCCAGAGAATCCTGAGTGCCGGAAGAAATGAGATTGATAATTTCGGTTGCGTCAACCTGTTTATCAAGCTCACCCTTGGCGATAAGGATACGCAGGAGATCAGCGTAGAGTTTATTGAACGATGCGAAGGTATTGAGAAGGTCGCGGCTGACCGCAGGAAAGTCGGCTTTAAGCTGCTCGACATTCTCATAGACCTTGTCAGATATACCCTGGAAGTTGAACTCGTCGGGTACATCGACGTCGGAGTTACGATAAAGGCCACCATAGCAGGTACATTCTTTACGGCTATCGGGAAGAATAACCTGAATATCCTTAATGTCGCCATAAACATTTTTGAAGATTGTGGCGACAAGTTCCTTGATGGTTGCCTTATCGGAAGAAAGCAGACCGTCGATGTAACGGCTACCATTACCGCAGAAAAGAACCGAGCGAGGGCAAGCGAGGTTCTTTGCTTTATACATCTTCGCCATAAAGTAGACGATTGAAGCGAAGTGATAAAGGAATAGAGGCTTGTAAGTTTCTTTCAACTTCTTGGTGATTTCGCAACGGCTATCGTTGCTAAGCCAGAAGTTGATGATGTCTTTAGTCGAAACCTCACGGTCGGAACGCATCTTGATATTGAGTTGTTCCAGTTCATCGGTATGGTCTCCGAGATGAACGGTCTCCACGAAGCGCTCGTAAATGCCGTTTACGCGGTCATTATCGAAGCCGCTGAAACCGTTACCCCAAAGTACATCGCAACCGAAGTGAACAGAGTTTGCGATTTGGGGTTTGCCGTCAGCAAAATAGATGAAGTCGCTTGAACCGCCACCTATATCGACGATTGAGACAGCATCAACGCTGTTGAAAGAGTTCTTTTTGCTGAAATAATAGTAAGGAGCCTCTGACTCAGAGACGCAGTCGATTTGCGAAGATCCGATGTTAAGTAGGTTCTTCGCTTCCTCTTGCCAAATGGTTGTATAGGTGTCCTTGATAGTACCTTTGAAGCTGAGAGGACGGAACCAAATCAGTTTGGTATTAGCAAGCAGACCGTTCTTTTGGAGGACGTCTGTCTTGATGATAAGGAGCAGTTCGCGGATAAACAGGCGAAGTTCCTTCTCGTGGCTATCCTCCCACTTAATATCAGTGAGGATAGACTGGTTGCCAAGCCCCATTGATTTCTCGTAGAAGAAAGCAATGTTGCAGTTGTCGAACAACGAGGGCTTGCTTCTGTCGCCTTTCTGCACACATAGAGCGGTGCGGATTGGGAAGCGATAAATCGAGCCGTCAATGAGTGCCGGAACGAACTCGGTATTGAAGTTCTTGCGACATTTTGGAGCAATGGCATTTTCAATTACCGAGACAAGCGAGTGCTGGGACGAACGCTTGAAGTCGTGGAGGAACGCCACCATCGGCTCGTCCATATTGAGCTGTTCAGGCTCATTGTCGCGACCGAACTTGCAGCACGAGATATATGTGTTGGTTGTTCCGAGGTCAACGGCATAGGTGTAGGCATCCTGTGTGCGTTGAGCACGTTTCCAATTCGGCAGAAGCACACCCTCGCAAGTTCCACTATCGAGGGTAAAGCGTAAGCTGATTGCGTCGAATTGAGAGTTAAATATTTCGTAGAACTTCGAGCCTGCATCAACTTCACGTTCAACATTTTGTTCTGAACGAACAACGGCAGGGCGAACGCCAAACTTGGCGTGAGTGTTATCCTTGTCGATTGTCTCAATTTCCTCGAAACGGTTATCATCGTTTCGGAAGAAGAATGACATATCCAGATTGTTGATAGACACCGGGCGATAATCGGTTGTCGCATCGTTGACAACCGCCATTACTTTGAAGTAATTGTTTTCGTTTCTGTTCGGAGAGAGGATATTCGGGAAAACAGCAAGGTTGAAACTGATGTTTTCACGCTGAAGGTTTACGATACGACCACGAGAGCCGAAGTTATCGGAGTCAACGTAGTAATCCTTGGTGTATTCCTGACCCTTATATTTAAGGGTAACGATAACTTTGGCGTTGGTTACTTTGCAAACGCATTGGAAATCGCCCTCGA
>JAIDUY010000309.1 GCA_029059965.1 Muribaculaceae bacterium | reverse complement strand
CTGCGCTGCGGGGAAGACAGCCTTGACGGCAGCGTAGCCGGCGTTGACAAGGCGTGTGAAGTTGTCGCCCGAGTCGATGTGTCCCACGGGCCAGAGCATGCCCGTTGTGGTCTCGTTGCCTATCTGCACCCATTCAGGCTCGATGCCGAAGCGCTGCAGGGCTTTGAGGGTTTCGTCGACATGAGAGGCCAGGGCGGCTGTCATTCCGTCGATGTCGAGCTCTTCCCATGCTGCGGGGATGGTCTGTTTGCCCGGATCGGCCCACCGGTCGCTGAAGTGGAAGTCGACCATCAGACGCAGGCCGAGAGCCTGCGCGCGGCGCGCCTTGACGACGAGGTCGTGGACGTCGCACCAGCCGTCGGCGGGATTGACCCACACGCGCAGACGGATGGCGTTGACGCCGCAGTCGTCGCGCAGCAGGCTCATGAGTTCTTTCTGCGTGCGGTCTTCGCCGGGGGTGAAGAAAAGTTCACCCTTGCTCTCGAGTTCGGTCACCCAGCTGATATCGGCGCCCTTGGCAAAGGTGCCGCGTTCGATTTCAACGGGTTCGTTGCTGACCGGAGGAACGGTCTTGGGGCTGTCCTGAGTGCAGGCTCCGGCCAGGAGACCTGCACACAGAACGCCGAATGCATATATATAATTACGTGCGTTCATTTCGGATTACTTTCTTGTATAGGTGTATGTTCCTTTGACGAGGTCGACGCTGAGCACGAGTGTGCCGTTGTCGAAGTCGTTGTCGCCGTCGAAACCGTCGCGGAAGAGAAGCAGTTCGCCGCTGCCGCCGCCGAAGGCGAGGTCCCAGTTATCGTTGATTACAATCTTGACACCCCAGGGAGTGTTGGCGCTCTTCTCGACCTCGGCGGTATATACGCCGGGAACGTCGGTGGCCGTCATCGGGCGCAGGGTCCAGTCGTCGTTGAGGCCCGTGTAGCTCACCGTATTGACGGGGTAGACGCGGTAGCGGAGGTCGCCGATGTTGACGTCGAAGAGGTAAAGACCGGCTTCCGGAGCGGCGATGTTGCCCTCGCCGCCGATTACGAGCTCGCCCTCGTAGGCGTTGCCGCCGTCGACCATGGTGTAGAACAGATCCCAGTTGTCGGCCTCGGGGTAGAGCTTGTAGCCCCATTCGCTGTTGACGGGGGCCACGCCGCCGTAGGTTTGGTTGTCTTCGTTGTAGAGCTTGAGATAGTAGTCGAAAGTCCAGTCGCCGCAGATGCCCGACATGTAGAGGAACTTGGGAACCTCCACGACGGGTTCGCCGCCACCCTCGCCTGCAGTCAGAGTCCAGTGCAGGGGGTCGTTGAGGTCGAGTGTCAGGGTTGTCTCGCCTGCGGCCGCAACGTTGAAGCTCACCGCCGTGGCGCTGCTGCCTAAGGTCAGTGCGTCGGCGCTGCCTCCGAAGCCGACGGGTGTGTCGGTGGCGGCGGCATCGTCGGTGCCGGTGTTGCGGTCGTACTGCTTGCCTGTGCCGGAGATGGTGACGCTGTAGGTCTTGGCCTGTGCGTCGAAGGTGTACGACCACTTGTTGCTCTTGCGGTCGTAGGTCATTTCACCCTGAAGGTCGCCGCCGAGAGTGAGGGCGGGGATGAACAGGGCGCTCCATTCGTTGAGGCCGGTGTTGACGACAGTGTAGTAGCATCCGCTCATGCCGGGATACCAGAAGTTCCAGATTTCGAGGCCTGTGGTGCTGTTGCCCATCACGACGGGTGTGCCCGTGACGCCGGCGTTGCCCCTCTCGGTGTTGTTGCCTTCGCGGAGCCACCAGTTCTCCCAGGCGCCTGCACCGATAAATCCGGAGTAGACGCCGTCGAGTGCGGGCGAAGCAAGTGTGCGGCCCGTGTCGTTGTGGCTTGCGTCGAGCACGAAGCCTGTGCTCATGTCGATGAAGTAGGGCGTTACGTTCAGGACGAGCACGTCGCTGTAGACAGGCTCGATATTGGCGCCGAGGACGGTCTTGATGCGGATGTAGACCGTGCCTCGCACGCCGCCCTCAAGGCCGATGCGGCCGACGAGGACGTTGAGAGCCTCGCAGGTGTACTGGCGGTAGTACACGCCGGCTTCGACGGCATCCTCGACCACCGTGGCGAACGCGGCGTCCGAAGAGAACTGTATGGTATTCGAGGCGGCGTTCGAGGGTGCGGCCACTTCGGGGTCGCTGAGGCTGATATCGCCGTTCTCGTTCCAGTAGAGAGTCAGTGCGAGAGCCTGGAGATTGTCTTTGGAAAGGACGATTTCCGACGCCGGGCTGTTGAGTTCGGCCTTGTCGGCACCGTCGGTATAGATGGTGTCGCCGTCCTTGTCGCAGCCCGTTGCTGCGAGAGCCAGAGCGGCGAGGCAGACCGCTGCCGCTGTTTTATGGAAGATATTCATGGCTTAGTAGAGGGGATTGGACAGGGTGGAGTTTGCCGAGAGTTCGGAGATGGGGATGGGGAAGAAGTTGTAGCGCTTGTCGACGGCGCGGCCTTCGGCGATGCCGCCCTTCCAGTTCCAGAGATATTTGTCGGTGGTGAACATGTCGAAACGCACGAGGTCGGTGCGGCGCACGCATTCGAGGTAGAGCTCGCGTCCGCGTTCTTCGATGAAGAAGTTGATGTTGAGCTGTGCGTCGGTGAGGTTGCCGGACTTGTCGCCGTAGGCACGCTCGCGCACCCTGTTGACAAGGTCGAGGGCGTCGGCACGGCTCATGCCCTCGCCGCCGCGCACCACAGCCTCGGCAGCGGTGAGGTAGATTTCGGCAAGGCGGAAGAAGGGGAAGTCGGTGCTGCAGCCGTCGGCGGCGCTGTTGCTTGCCGACTCGCCTGCATCGGTGAGGTTGGTGAACTTGCAGGCGTGGTAGCCCTGGGTGCCGTCCTCGAGGCTCTTGTCGATGTACTGGGTCTGGCCGTCGGTGTAGAGGGTGTTGCGGCTGTCGCCGTCGGCATTGGCGAAGAGCTCGTAGAACTGGCCGTGGACGCGGAAGCTGCCCCAGCCGGTGGCGATGCCGTAGTCGGCTGCGTTCTGCGAGTTGTCGGAGCCGATGCAACCGCAGATAATATAGGTGCTCGAGCCCCAGGTGGAGGCATTGGTGCCGTCGGATGCGAAAGCGAAGATAATCTCGTTGTCGCGCAGATGGTTGTCGGCGTTGAAGAGCTTCATGTAGTCAGGTTCGAGGGTGTAGCCCAGAGCCATCACCTTCTTGCAGGCGGCGATGCAGTCGCTCCAGCGTGCGGTGCCGGTGTAGACCTCGGCGTTGAGGTACATGCGTGCCAGCAGCGAGTAGGCGGCGCCCTTGCCGGCGCGGGCATAGGAAGGAGTGTCCGGCAGAGTGCCCTCGATGTCGGCAATCTCGCTTTCGATGAACGAAATGAGGCCTTCGGCATCAATGGCGGGAGGCATCACGCCCGAAGTCGGGGTGTTCTCGTCGACGAACGGGCCCTGGCGGTAGAGGTCGAGGACAAGGTAGTAGCCGAGGGCGCGCATGAAGCGGGCTTCGGCGGCATAGGTCCTGATTTTCTCGCGGTCGCCCTCGCTGAAGGAGCCGATGGAGCCCTCGCCGCTGTAGCGCAGGAACTCGTTGCAGAGCGCGATGCTGTAGTAAAGACGGTAGTAGACGTCGGAAACGCGGGAGAAAGAGCTGTCCCAGTTCATGAAGGGCAGACTCCAGAGGTTGTCGCCGGAGAGCCAGCGGAAAGCGGCCTCGTCGGTGGTGCCTTCCTGCAGGTCGAAGTAGTTGCGCAGCAGGTCCTGGCCGGAGTAGGACGAGATGTCGGCCTGGTCGGCCTTGCTCTGGCCGATGAGCGAGTATGTGCCGTAGATTTTTGCGAGGACGGATTCGTAGCCCTCGATGCTTGAGTAGACCACTCCCGAGGTCACGCCGATGTGGGGCTGCTGGTCGAGGTCGTCGGTGCACGACCACAGGCCTGCGGCGAGAGTCAGGGCGATGGCTACAGCCGATAATATCTTTTTCATTGTATGTCGGTTCTGTTGATTGGAAAATATCAGAAGTTAAGGCCTACGGTGAGCGAGTAGGTGCGGGGGCGGGGATATGCGCTGCCCTCGATGCCCCAGTCGTTCTCGGGGTCGAGACCCTTGTAGCGGGTGATGGTGAATACGTTCTGAACCATGGCCGATACGTGGAGACCGTCGAATGGACCGGTTTTGCCGAAGTCGTAGGACAGCTGCACGTTGTCCATCTTCAGGAAGGAAGCGTTCTCGACCTGTCTCTTATACCAATCTCCGAGCCCCCGAGCCTAAGG
>JAIDUY010000308.1 GCA_029059965.1 Muribaculaceae bacterium | reverse complement strand
GAGGTCGGGGGAGGGCTATTAATAGTGGCGGCGACAACGCTGACCGTTGTCGCCGACCGTGTGGATGGGGTGTTGCTGCGAGTGCGGAAGATGTTCCCTGTCAGAAAGAGTACTGGACAAGGGCGGTGATGCGGTTGGCTCGTCCGGCCTGTCCGTCGGCGTTCTTGCGTGTGCCGTGAACGTACTCGAGGCCGATTGTGAGGTCGCTCCACGGATTGTAGAATGCGTTGGCGTCGATGTACTGGCCGTAGCGGTATGTGTCGGGGCTGACAGCCGAGCTTTTGTAGAGCTGGGCGCGGCTGTAGCTGCCGGTAATGAAGAACTTGGGCGAGAAGTCGTAGCGGAGGCCGGCAGTCCATCCTGCGGCTGCGGGGGCGTGGAGCTTGCCGCTTTCGGCGTCGGGAACGAGGTCGAGGCCCTCGCCGCTGAGGTCGTTGATATATTCGCCGATGCCCTTGCCGTAGGTGTAGTGTCCGAAGAAACCGAGACCTCCGACGATGTTTCCGACAGCACTCAGCTGTACGCCCCAGCCTGTGGCGAAGCGGTTCTTGTTGGTTACATTATTGCGGTAGGAAAGCTCGCGGAGGATGCCGCTGACGCGCACGTGAGCGCCTTGCTTCCAGCTGTACTGGATGTAGGCTGGAATGTCGGGGAAGCGCTGGGCGATGGAAGCGGCGGCAGTTCCGACAGTGTAGGAGGCCGAGGGGAGTTCGGTAGAGATGGCCCAGGAGAAGCCGTTGTAGGAACTCGAGTTGTAGCGGATGAGCATTTGCTTGGCGGAAACCTGACCCGATGGTCCCTGCTCGTCGACGGTCGGAGCCATGGCGGGAGCATCGGAGAATGTGCTTCGTGCCTTACCGAGAGTAAGATGACCGACGGTGGCGTAGGCCTGCTTGAGCGTGAGGCCGTAGTTGCCATCGTCGCCCGAGAACTCAGTCTGAATATAGACCACAACGCGGCCGACGGGAGTCTCGGTTGCCACCATCTTCAGGAAAATGGAGGAGTATGCGGCTGTCGCCCCGAAGCGTTCGCTCTGAGCGGGATTGAAGGGGACGGGAATCTGATTGGTGACGAATTCGTTGTTGTCGATGGCTCCGTTGAAGTCGTACATTGCCGTGGCCTTCAGGGAGCCGCCGATGCCGAGGGCAACCTTGCCTTTCTTGTCGAGGAAGAGGAAGCGTGGCGCGGCGGGGTCGTTGAATGCCATGTTCTCGCGAGAATAGAGCTCGGCGATGTTGTTGACATGGTTGGGGTGTGTGGCGTCGCCGGACAGGATAATCGCTCTTTCGGGAATCGAATCGGACTGGGCCACGGCCACGATGGGAGCGGCAGCAATCAGCAGCGGAAGCAGAAGGTGTTTCATGTGATGAAATTTAGGAAAAAGATTTCTGTTTTTCAATTCTAACGCAGAGGGGCGTGCAATGTTCACGAGGCCGTGACGATAATTCTTTGGTCAGGTCTTCGGCTTCGCGGGGCTGCGCTTTGGCGGGGGTGCAGATTCGCGGGGGCGAGATAAATCTCGCCGGCCGGGACAAAAGCTTTTCCTTTCTGCGATGGGGCGGCGAGCTTTGGCGG
>JAIDUY010000307.1 GCA_029059965.1 Muribaculaceae bacterium | reverse complement strand
CTTTCTTTTAAAAACCTAACCCCGCAATACGAGCTTCGCCTTAGTCTCGGGGGCGGGGAGATGTGTATAAGCGCCAGCCCGTCAGATTGAGCAGCATGCCCTCGACAGGCTTGTACTTGAAGCCGAGGTCGACGGCCGTGACTCCCGGAAGTGTCTCCTTGCCATTCTGAATCACCACCACGCGCGCGTCGTTGCTGTGGAAGCCGCGGCCGAACTTGGCGAGAATCTCAAGCTCCTCGACGGGCGAGTAGACCACGCTCAGCTTGGGCGACACCTTGGCCTGCGCCGACTTGCGGAAGTCGAACTCGCCTTCGCCCTCCTTCATACGGTCGCGGTAACTCATCTTGAACCAGTCCACGCGCACACCCGGATAGACCACAAGCTTGCTGCCGATGTTCATCTCGGCGCCGACATAGCCGTAGAGGCTGCTCTGGTCGACATCGCCGAACGAATAAGTGCCTATTACATTGCGCTTCACGGCATGGTAGAGGCCGAGATCGCGGATGGCGTCGTAGCGGAAGCCGGCTCCGCCGTTCACCTTCCACGTGTTGCCGGCAACCTTGAACGGATGCGTGTACTGCGTCGAGGCGCCCGAGAGCAGACGGCGCTCGTGCTGGCGGATTTCATCGCCGTTTTCGGGGTCGTTGAGGTAGAATGTGAAGTTGGAGAACAGGTTGAACGTGTAGTACGACGCCCATATGTTCGTGTTCAGGCTCGCGCCGTTGTCCATATGCAGGTGGTGGATGCCCTGCACGCTGGTGCGGCTTGTGCAACCGCCCTCGCTGGGGTCGAGCGAGCCGAACCATCCGATGAGTCCCTTGTCGACGGCACGTTCGGGAATCTGACCCGAGGCGTTCCATGTGCTGTTGAAGTGCGAGGCTATGATGCTGAACTTCGAGTCGGAGTTCCACTGCGTGTACTTGGCCATGGCGTTGAAGCGCTTGAAGTCCTGGTCGGCGTCGAAGAAACCGTCGTCGGTCAGGAACGATGCCGCCGCGTAGAACGACTGCCGGTCGTTGTTCAGGAACGATGCCGTGGCGCGGTAGCGCTGGTAGTTGTGCGTGCCGATTTCCACGCCTGCCTCCGTCGGCATGCGGTCCTTGGTCTTGAACTCGACGTAGCCCGCCGTGGCGAGGTCGCCGCGTGCAACATCGTAGGGCCCTTTGTCGAAGTCGACCATGTCGATGAGCTCCGGCATCAGGAAGTGGAGGTCGGCGTAACCCTGGCCGTGGGCGTGCGACAGCATATTCACGGGCATGCCGTCGACGGCAATGTTGATGTCGGTGCCGTGGTCCAGGTCGAAGCCGCGCAGGAATATCTGTTCGGCCTTGCCGCCGCCGGCGTGCTGCGCTATGAACAGACCGGGCACGATGCGAAGCACCTGCTGCGACGAAGTCATCGGCGTCGTCTTCAGGTCGAGGCGCACAGCCTCGTTGAGGTGGCGCAGGCGTTCGCCTACGGTGATTTCGTGAAGCTGGACGCGGCCGAGGGAGTCGCGGCTTTCCTCGACCTCATGGGCCGAAGCCGTGGCGACACCTGCCAGTGCAAGTGCGGCGATAGCAAGAATCCGTGTGTGTGGTAGCATAACAGATATGAATAGCGTGAAAATTATGTTAACACAGTCATAACGCCCGCACCCGCCGTCTTGTTCACAGCTGTCCCTGTAGCGCCATTTTCCTCGCTTCGGATTGAAAAGTGTGAGAAATTGTCGTATATGGCTGTATTGCTATGATTTATCCGTCTGTCCGGAAAACATCAAGGCCGGCCCGGAGTTCCGGCCGGCCTCGATGAGGTTTCTTCGATGGTTCTGTACCCTTACACAGTCAGGATTTCCTTTTCTTTGGCTGCGAATATATCGTCGATGCGCTTGAGGTACTTGTCGTGAATCTTCTGCACATTTCCTTCGGCGTCCTTCTCGACGTCTTCGGGCATGCCCTGCTTCACAGCCTTCTTGAGGCCGTCGATGGCATCGCGGCGGGCGTTGCGCACCGACACCTTGGCGTTCTCGGCCTCGGCCTTGCACTGCTTCACGAGCGCCTTGCGGCGGTCTTCGGTCAGCGGGGGGATGGACAGGCGGATGACCTCGCCGTTGTTTTCGGGTGTGATGCCCACTTCGGAGTTGATGATGGCCTTCTCGATGACCTTGAACATCGATTTCTCCCAGGGCGTGATGGTGATGGTGCGCGCGTCGGGAACGGCCACGTTGGCAACGTTCGACACCGGCACCATACTGCCGTAGTAGTCTACGCGCACGCCGTCCAGAATCTTCGGATTGGCCTTGCCGGCGCGGATGCGGGCCAGAGTCTCGTCAAGATAGGCCACGGCCATCTCCATCTTTTCCTCGGCGGGAGCGATGTAAGTCTTGGGATCTGTCATGGTGGTATGGTTTTGTGTTTTTTATTGTTGTCTGTCGGATAGTCTGTCTCAGTACACGAGCGTGCCGATATTCTCGCCCTCGACCACCTTGGCAAGGTTGCCCGGAGTGTCCATGTCGAACACCACAATCTTCATGCCGTTCTCGCGGCACAGCGTCGTGGCGGTCAGGTCCATGATGCGCAGACCGAGGCGCAGAACATCGTCATAGGTAATCTGGTCGAACTTGGTCGCCGTCGGGTCCTTCTCGGGGTCGGCGGTGTAGATGCCGTCCACGCGCGTGCCCTTCATCATCACGTCGGCGCGCAGCTCAACGGCGCGCAGGGCCGAAGCCGTGTCAGTGGTGAAGTACGGATTGCCCGTACCGCCGGCCACGATGGCCACCTGACCCTTCGACAGAGTCTCCAGCGCACGCGACGGGCTGTAAGGCTCGCCGATGGGGAACATGCCGACCGATGTCAGCACGCGCGCCTTTTGGCCGCGGGCCTCCAGCGCCGAGCACAGAGCCAGCGAGTTGATGACAGTGGCAAGCATGCCCATCTGGTCGCCCTTGACGCGGTCGAAGCCCTTGGCGGCGCCGCTGAGGCCGCGGAAGATATTTCCGCCGCCGATGACGATGGCCACCTCCACGCCGCTGTCGGCGATGGCCGCAATCTGGTTCGCATACTCGCCCAGGCGCTCCGGATCAATGCCGTAGCCCTGATGGCCCATCAGACTCTCGCCGCTCAGTTTGAGCAGTATTCTGTGATATTTGGCTTTCATAGTATAATATCGGATGCTTATCGGCAAAGTTACAACTTTTGCCGCATTAATCCGCGGCCCCGTCCCATTTTTTTTCCAAGCGCCACTGCCGGGAGGAAAAAGACAGTAGCCACGAGCGAGAGCAGAAGACCTCCGGCTGTTCCGGCGGCAAGGGGGTACCAGAACGATGACAGACTGTCGCCGACAAGGAAAGGAACGAATCCGGCCACAGTGGCCACCGATGTCATTACGATGGTCCGGATACGCGAACAGAAAGCTTCGGCATATACCCTCAGCGCCTCCGGACCACGCTTCTGCGAACGTCTGAGGCTACGCGAGCGCCGCTGATATTCGTCGACCACATAGATGGCCGAATTGACGCTGGCTCCCGCAAGAAGTATCAGCGAGGCAAAGGCTCCCTGACCCACATTAAGCGTCAGAATCCTGAAAGTGTAGAAAGCGCCCGCAAGCGAAACCGGTATGACCAGCAGTATGCCCATGGCAAGACGGTAGGAATCGAACTGTATGGCAAGGATGACGAAGATGACAAGAATTATGATTGCCAGAATCCACATGGGAAGGTCGTCGTCGTTGTCGAAGTCGGACAGCGGCACGTATTGTATCCCGAATCCTGGGGCTAGATTCTCGGACATTGACCCGGCGATATGTTCCGCCAGTCGTTCAGCATTAAGGTCAGAACCGATATAACCGAACTGTACCCAAAGAGTGTATTCCTGATTCTCGCGCACGATTTCGGCGGGTGTCTCATGGTCGACCATCTGTCCGTAGCGTCCGGGCGACACGAGGCTACTGCCTTTCGGCGGAATGTTCATCACATCCCATAGCTCTGCCGGAGCGCAAGCAGCACGGACTATGACCCGCCGGGATCCGTTGCCGGTGTCGATGGTTCCGGCCGCAGTCTCGCCGTAAGCGGACAGCAGCGATTCCGCAAAGCTGCCCGTGGCTATGCTGTCGGCGGTCATGCGCGTGCGGTCGACGGCGATTGTGATGTTCTCCGACTCCTCGGTTCGGGTTATGGCGCGCCCCGAGACGCTCACGTTCTCCACGCGGGCCGATGTCGTCAGCGAGTCGCACACCTGTGCGGCCATTGCCAGAAGACGCTCGTAGTTGTACCCGTTTAGGCGTATCCGGAATCGTCCCGCCATGGTGTGCGATTCATTGCTGAAGGGCGGTATGCCAAGACCCTCCACCGACCATCCGCCGCCGCCGATGTCCGACACGAGCGCTATCAGATTCTCCCGTATGGCAAAGGGCGTTCCGCCGTTACGGCACGACTCGTCGAAATGCACGTCGATATAGCCCTGACGGCCACCGGAAATATGGGTCATGTACGACTTTACTCCCCGGCAGCCGTCGAGATAGCTCTCGACACGTTCCAGACTCTCGCGCATCATGGCCACTGTCGAGCCCGGAGGAAGCACAGACCGGACTGTCAGCGTCGGTTCCGTCGATATGTTCTCGTTGGCGAGGCGGTTGAAGCGCACGTTCTTAAGAAAGAACGGACACACGCAAATGGCGATGAACAGGACAATCACGGCAATACGGAACCGAAGTATAAAGACAGTGATACGTTCGTAGAAGGCTACAAAGCGGTTCTCGGCGCACGAATTGCCATTCGCCTGCGCCCTCCCCCGCATCACCTGCATGAGCGCCGGAACAAGGAACAGAGAGCTTGCCAGCGACACCGACAGGCTTATGAGCACAACGGCCACAAAGTCATGAAGCAGTATGACAAGACGTTCGTCCAAAAAGAAAATGCCGCACACAGTGGCTCCCGTGGTCAGCGTCGACGCAAGTACCGAGGTGAAGACTTCGGTGCCCCCGCCGGCCGACAGGTGCTCAATCATCACGATTATATTAGATATCACCAGATTCACTGCAATTGTTATGCCTGCAAGCGTGTATATCTCCATTTCCACACCGAATATACGGAAGAAAATCAGAGATACTGCAAAATTGAGCACGAGGCTCACCGTAAGTATGGTAGTGTAGCGCAGGCTGCGACTCGAAAGACAGGCAAGTACAAGTAGCAGAATAATGCTTACGAGCAGACGGAGTCCCATCGAGCTCATCTCTCTTCCGATATGATCAGAGCTGTCGTGGCACAGCGTAAGCGAGACGCCATCGGGCAGATTCACCCTCGAAAGATATTCGCGCACACGGCGGCTCACGGCCGGCCTGTTGCTGTCCGACTGCGCCAGTATGTTGAGGTAGACACCCTCGCGCCCGTTCACTTTGAAGAACGACACCGGTTCCGACAGCCGCGTATAGACATGCGCCACCCGCGACAGAGCAAGCTCGCGGCCCCGTTTGCCGACCATGATATGGTCGGGGTCGAAATTTCCACGCGACAGGCGGACGCGCACGCGGCTGCCTGCGTTGCCCGCCATTACCGAAGTCTCGGGTTCGCCGTATTCCATAAGGGCACGCACTATCTGAGACGGTTCCACGCCGGCAATGGCGAGGACGCCCGGGTCGTATTCGACCACAAGGTCCTTCGACGGCGCCCCGGCAATGTCGACTCCGGATACCCCGGCAATAGTTTCGAGACCGCGGCGCAGCTCCTCGTCGGCGTAGACTCCGGCAGCCTCGGGGCCCGATTCGGAATCGACGGCATAACTCATGAACACACTTTCGGGATTGAAGTCCGCGCTGATGACCTCGATTTGCGGGTAGCTGAGTACGGCCGGAAGGCTTTTCCACAGCTGGCGCACCTGTGCCGACACCGAGAAACGTGCTAACTCCATGTCGGTGTCTCCGTCGAAATCGACCCTCACGATACCGGATCCGTTGGCCGATACCGATTTTATGTCGCGAACTCCCGCTATGCGCGACACGACCCCCTCGATCGGAGCCGTCGCTTCTGCCTCGACAGCCTTGGCCGATGCTCCCGGGTAATAATAATATACGTCAACCGACGGCAGTCCTCGTCCGGGCCCCGAACGCACGGGGATGCCGGTACCCATATAGATGCCCGCGAGTCCTGCGGCTACAAACAGCACGATGACCGCAAACGATGATATGAAACCGCGCCTTGCCAAGTCAGTGTACCCCCAGAGCCCTGTCGAAATCCGCGCCTATGGACCTTCCGCGCGAGAAATCGAATAAAGTGAGACGCCGCAGCTTATAGTAGCTCAGCCAATAGTTCTCCAGCGAACTTATATAGTTGCGGGTGGCCTCCTGCTGCCTCCCGTGGCTGAGCGTCAGGCTGTTGATGTCGGTTTTACCTATCATGAAACGCTGACGCGTCTGCAAGTATGCCCGGTCGGCCAGGTCGACAGCCTCAAGAGCGCTGTTGACAAGGCGCTGATGCACGCCGAAATCGCCTATGGTATTGCGCACCTCCTGCTCCACGGTCAGCTCCTGCTGCCGTTGGGCGAGGCGGGCAAGATTTAGCGTATTGACGGCAGTATGGTGCTTGCCTCGGCGCACACCCCAGTCGACCAGTGGAATAGTCAGGCTCACCGACACAAGGTCCTGACGCTCGGGATGCATATAGGCTCCGCGCAGGCTGCGCCCCACCTGGTTGAAGCCTACGCTGGCGTTGACCGACGCGTTGAAGTAGCTTTCGATGCGCGTGCGGTTCTCGTCGCGTTCGGCTTCGAGCACACTCTGACGGTGCGACAGCAGAGTCGGGTTGTTGGCGTGGGCGTGTTCAAGAGCGGTCCCCATGTCGATCTCCGTCACGGCAGGCACTGCCGGCAGGCTCACTTCTATTTCTGTATCCGAATCGAGGCCTATTCGGACGGCAAGCGCCATCATGGCGCGCTGTATGCTGATGCGGGCATTTTCAAGCGCGTTTTCGGCATTGATTTTATCCAGGCGGAGAGTCAGCAGATCCGACTGCGATATGGAAGCTATGCGGAAGCGGCGCTCGCCTATGGCATAGAGCGTGTCGCTGCCGGCTATGTTATCGACGGCCAGGGCATACTCCGACTGGGCCTGCGCCAGCGCGAAGAAACACCGCACAACATCCTCGCTCAGCAGCTCCATGTTGTAGATAAACTCCCGTTTCACCTTCTCGTACTTCAGCGGCTCGATACGCCTTTCCCACCGGAAGGAGTTGAAGCCTATCAGCTCCTGACGGTAGCCGATGCGGAAAGGCGTGCTGTTGTATTGGTCGCCGCCGTAACGGCCGAAGTTATGCATGAACTCCAGTCCGCTCTCCATATAGAGTGTACCGCCCAGAAAGTCCACATTCTGTGTCGCCGACAGCGTGCCTGCGGCGCTGTACAGCTCCTGTCCTCTGAAAACGTCGATGTTGTTCTCCGAGTCATAGCGCTGTGCGATATAGCGGTAGTAGCGTGCCGGTTCGAGCGACAGTGTGAGCCCCGGAAGACGTTTGGCCCGGAAACTCTTCCACTCCCAGTAGCCCGAAGCGTAGAGATTCTGGTTGGCGAAAGCCTGCAGCGAACTGTCGCAGGCAAGATGGATTGCCTCGTCCAGAGTAAGGCGCACTCTGCCGGCCGCACAACATCCGAGCGATGCCAGGAGCAGCGCCGCGACAAGAACTTCAATTCGTTTTACCATCTTTCTTTCTGTATATCATGTAATAGCACAAGGGTATGGCGAAGATGCTCACAATAGTGCCCGGAATCATCGAGCCTATCATCGCTATGCTCATAGGACGTTGCAGATCCGAGCCAAGATCGTGGGTGAAAAGCAGCGGGAGCATGGCCAGTATGGTCGTCAGAGAAGTCATGAGTATGGACTTGAGGCGGCGGTGTCCGGCAGTGTGTATGGCCTCGGTCAGCGGTGTGCCCTTGCGGCGGAGTTCGTTGATGGAATCAAGCTTGAGTATCGAGTCGTTGACCACTATACCACATGTGACGATAATGCCGATGGCCGACATCAGGTTGAGACTTTGGCCGAAAATCCACAGGCTAAGCAAAGCAAAGCCAAGATCAACAGGAATCTCCACCAGAACTATAAGAGGTTGTACGAAGCTCTCGAACTGCGCACAAAGCACGAAGTACATAAGTATGAGGCTTACAAGCATGATAAGGCTCAGTTCGCGCAGCATGCGTTCGTTGTCGAATATGGCGCCTTCAAAAGTGGCATCGAAGCCATTGTCGGCCGCTGCCGACCGGGCAGATTCGATTATACGGTCTACATTTCCGCTGTTCGCGTCATAGCTCAGCGCCACATACTCGCCGGCCGTGCCCGCAGTCACTGTCTTGAGGTCTTCTTCCTGTCTCGAACTGATAAGCATCCGCAGCGGAATCTCCGGACCATTACCCCTTGTCGGACGCACAAAACATTCGTCGATGGCATTTTCCGTATCTGTCGAAGATGTTTTCACCCGCACGGGTATGTTGACGCCTCCTACATCGAGGGCGGCAAGGTCCATCCCCGAAAATGTCTGTATGAGCTCATTGCGTATGTCAGACTGCGACACCCCGTAGCGAGCCATCAGATCGCGGTTTTCTTCCAGTACAATCTGCGGACGGACTTTAAGCGGGCGAGCCTGCACTCCGGTCGATTCCTTGACGGACGCGATTGTCGAATTGGCACGCGACAGTACATTATCCGAACCATTGTCATGAAGCAGTATCGTCAGAGGTGCACGCCTGCTTGCGAATACTTGTTCGAACGGATTGGGCGCGGCGTTCCATTCCACACCCGCATCAGGCCAAAGACTGACAATGGCGCTGTCAACCCGGGCACATATCAGGTGCAGGTCATCCTCATCCGTTCCCCGGAAGTATAACTCGCATTCACCGCTGGCATTTCCTCCGTCATTATCAATCAGAAAATCACGGACGCCGGCAAAAGCCGAGTATTCGGCGGCTCCGGAAAGAAAGCCTATGCTGTCAGCTCTCAGACGATTGGCCGATGCGTCAATGTTGCTGTTCCAGTCGATGTGCAGCATAGCCTCACTACTGCGAGTGTGAGGCATTCTGGTCATCTCAAGCAGAGGATAGATGGCGGGAATGAGAGCCGTTGCTGCCAGCACGATACCTATACTCAGGACTTTGTGCCTCATGCACCAGTCGGTTCCGATGTCGTACCACCGTATATAGAAAGGCGTGCCGATTTCTTTGAGGTCTGCTTTATCCCGGCGCATCAGCAGCAGGTATAATACAGGGAGAAGAGTCAGTCCGACCGCATACGAAACGAGCAGACCCACGCTCAGCGCCAAGGCCTGGTCTTTGAATATGGCTCCGGCGATGCCACTCATGAAGACAAGCGGCACAAAGACGGCGATGGTTGTGAGTGTCGAGCTCAGAAGAGGCGTCACGAGTTCGGTGGTGCCCAAGCTGCAGCTACGTCCCAGACTCAGCCCTTTGTGACGGTACTGGCTGATGTTTTCGGCTATTATGACCGAATTGTCTATCATCATGCCGACCGCAAGAATCAGGCCGGCGAGCGATATTATATTGATGCTAAGCCCGACGAAGTGGAATGTCCCGAATGTTATTATCACGGAAACTATCATCGTGATACCGATGACGAAGGCCACGCGTACATTGCGAAGGAACACTATGCAGACGCCGAACACGAGCAGCAGTCCGAAAAGAAGATCCTGTTCAAGATTGCTTATGGCGGCGTCAAGCAGAGAGCGCTGGCTACGTGTAGGCTGTATGTCCACTTCCGGCTCGTTGGCGCGGAAGAGCGCCACGGCCTCGCCGACGGCTTCTTCCATTTTGTCCATGCCGGCAGTCGACTTTTTGACGACAGCGAATGTCACAGCCCGCTTTCCCATGTAAGTCGACAAGCCTTCGCTCCTTCCCTCGGTCCTGCGGACATCGCAGATGTCGCCAAGACGGTAGATGCGCCCGTTCTTGAGAATGCCCACCGACCCGATTGCGTCGAGGTTGTCGATATGCTCCGACATATGAAGCCGGTAGCGTAGCCGCCCGCGGGCTATTTCGAGTCCTGACAACTCTCCGGTGGTGCGACCAATGCCCTCCGCTATGTCGGAGGCTGTGATCCCGGCCGCTGCCGCCACTTCGGGATGAAGGCGTATGTCTATCTCCTCGGTCGGCACGCCGCTCACATCCACCATGGCCACTTCAGGCAGTTGTTCAAGACGGCGGCGCACCACATCCATGACGTAGGTATAGAACTCCGCGTCGGGTTCCATGCCGTCAGTGCGTGTAATCTGAAGATACAGCGCCGGTATGTCGCTTACGCTCGTCTTGACAACAAGTGGTCTCGGGATGTCGCGAGGCAGAAGCCCCGCTGTGGCGTCGATTTTCTCGTTGACGGCGATAAAGGCCAGATCCATGTTACGGCCATAGTCCATGGTGATGCTGATGGTGCCGTAGCCGTCCCCGCTTTCACTTTCCAGCATCTCGATGCCTTCCACCTGTGCGAGCGCCCGCCGCAGCGGCCGCATGCAGCTGCTCTCAATCTGGCGCGGTGTTTTTCCGGGTGCATCCACCTTGACAACAATGTGCGGAATCGACACATCCGGTAGCAGAGACACCGGCAGCAGACCAAAACAAACAAGCCCGACAGCAATGAGCGCCAGGAAGGTCGTTATTACCGCTATAGGACGGTGCAACAGGAATTTTACCATGCCACTGAATGTCTGATGTCTGCCGAGACTAAAGCAGCCGCACGAGGCTGCCGTGTGCAAGCGAATTGTTGCCCTCGGTGATTATGGTGTCGCCCTCGGCGAGTCCTGAAGTGATTTCATAGCTGTCTGCATTTTCTTCGCCCGTAGTGACATAATTCCATATGGCCCTCCCGTCCGAGCAGCTGAAGACGACATCGCGACCCGAACGACGCACCAATGCGCTTTTAGGCACGGCAAGTGTACGGCGCTCGGCCGAATGTATAAACACGCGGACATGCATGCCGTCCATAAACCCTTCGGACGATTCCACCGAGGCCGTCACCTTGACATGTCCGTCGCTGTCGACACGCGGATTGATTTCGGTGATGACGCCTTCGCTTGAATCTTCGCCGAAAAACGGGTGGATGCATACCCGTGTGCCCGTGCGTACAGCTCCCAGTTCGTTCTCAAGAACGGGGAAGTTCACTTCCATGCTCTCAGTATCTATTATGGTGCAGAATTTTCCGTTGTCGTCCACCGAGGTGTGTTCGCGGGCTTCCAAATCGCTGACAGTTCCGCCGATAGGAGCTCTTAGCACGCTGGAGTTGCTGCGCTCGACGGCCTGACGGTATGTCGCCTCGGTCTGGGCTACACCGCTGCGGATTTCGGCAAGACGGACAATGTCGGCGGGTATGGATTCCATGTGTGCCGGATCGTAGCCTTGGCCTATGAGTACGTCCTGCATTTCCAGCCGGGCCTGCTCCAAAGCGGCTTCGAGACGCTCGGTCTCGTAGTTGTCGCTTTTAAGGCGCCCGAGAACCTGCCCGCGGCTAACGCGGCATCCGTTGCGCACGTATACCTCCGTCAGTTCGCGTCCCGGCTCGCAGCGTACCTCTGCCATATGTCGGGCACGTATGTGTCCGTTGCTCACGATGTCGCGGCCGAAATTGTCCTGACGGAGCACCAGGCCTCTTACGGCGGTGACGCTGTCAGTCGGACCTGTCGCGCGTACCGAAGTCTGCGCCTCTACGGAGTGCCTGTCCGAGCACGACACACACGCCGAGACTATGATGGCCGCTATGTAGAATTTCTTGTGCATAATGTGATTGGGATTGTGGTTCCCGTCAGTCGGTCTTCACTACTTCATGGTCGCTGACTATGCCGTCCGGCCCGAGCCGGAACACTACAGGCGAGGTGCCTCCGTCGAAATCAAGCGGGAAGCTGTCGGCCCCGTAGAAGCGGAAGCGCCTCCCGTACTGGGCGGCGAATACGTTCAGGTCGCGTGGCGGACACCCGGCTATCAGCACGATGATGCTGTCGCTCGGATTCTCGACTCCATGCTCCATGAGCATCTCCATGGTCTTCTCGATGCAAGGGCGGCAGCCCGAGGCCGAGTAGCGGGCAACAAGCGTTCCGCCGCTGTTATCGCCCAGGACTTCGGCAAGACTCAAGGTGTCGCCTCGAAAATCGTTCAGCGATATTGCCCCGATGTTAAGTGGAATGCCGTTGTAGGCCTCGCTCAACTCGTCGTGCACGATACCTTCTATGTCTTGTCCCGAAAGAGCAGGCATCTGTTCCTGTGCGGGGACTTTGTTGTGCGTCTGTGCTATTTTTACAATTTGCCAGACGGCAAGTCCGGCAAGGGCCACGACTGCGAGTATATAGAGTATGCGTTTCATTCAAACAGACTTAGCGGGAAGCGGTACAGTACAGGGTTGTTCTCGGGATTTTGCGAGTCGCTGAGCGAGATGATGGCACTGTCGCCCTCGATTTTCAAAAACCCTCGAGGAATGTATCTTTCTGCGGGGTCGGAGAAATGAAGAATGTTGTAGGTGCCGTTGGCCTCGTTGTAGCAAATGTAACGACTGTAATCTGTGTCGACATTCACTGTAAAATATAGATTGTCGCCCTTTGTCTGGAAATATCGCAGGGCAGAGACATAGTCTGTGCCTTCTTCCGTGAAAGCATTAAGCCTGTCGATTAGTTCCGGCATATTCTGAACAGATGAAGGCAGGCTGTGGGAGCCGAAGTCGAAAGCGTAGAGTGCGCGGACTTCGTCGCCTGTGATGTCGAAGAGCGTGTCCCTGAACGCATCCCATACAAGGACGCGTCCGTGCTCATAGTCGGTATAGCCACGGTCTTTAAAGCGGGAGCCGCTTCGTAGTCCGCGCCCGGGAACGATGCCGATAGCCTCGCCCGCGGCATTATAGCGGGTATAGGCCGGAGTCGGTATGCCCGAGCTGCCGACCCAATCGTTGATTGCATAGTAGCCGTTCCCGTCAGGAGCCTCGAAATAGGTACTTACACGCAGTTGTACACTTGAGAAATCCGGACCGGGGCCGAAAGGTTTGCTGTCGCCAAGGAAAGTGCCGTCGCTGAGATAGCGGAACTCCTTGCCAAGATTTGAATCGAATACCAGCAGTGTATCGCCGCTTCTGCGGAATCGGCTGATAAAAGTGTATTCGCCGGGGCCTTGTCCGGGATTGGCGAGGTTGCCGAGCCATCGTCCGTTTTCAGCATCGAAAATCCTCAGGAGGTCGCGGGAGTAGACAACATAACGGTTGCCGATATGCTCGATGTCGCAGATGTCGTACAGCAGGGAGCTGTCGCGTGTCTCAAGCGGCAGAAGGCCGCGTTCGTCTATCTGAATCTCAGTGATATTGTCCGGGTCTATCCTCACCGTCTTGACTCCATCCGCCCTGCCGTCGCCGCACGCCGCCACGGCCAACAGGAGCACGTTAGCGGCAAGCAGGCCGCATATTGGCAGAATCTTTTTCATCATTGTGCGTTTTCGCTGTTGACAGGTATGCACGTGCAGCTGGCTCCGCAGCAGGCGAAGTAACCTTCATTGCAAGTCACGCTACAACCGATTGTCGTGGAGCCGTTGGACAGGAGTATACCGGGGGCGATGTTGCAGCTCGAGGCTCCGCGGCCACCGAATGCGCAGCCGTTGCTGTCGACGGGTACGGGAGTGCGTTCGGTTTGTGCCGGAGATGTCGGTGTCTCGGTCTGTGCGGTTGTGTTGGCGAAAAGTGCCAGATTGAGTACCACGAGCGCGAGTATTACAATGTGTAATCTTTTCATAGTCGTTGAAGCGTTTTTTATTTTATAACCATTAAATTGAATTATGGTTTGTATTTAAAAGCAAAACCGATAGTTCACTGCTCGAACAGACTTAGCGGGAAGCGGTACAGGACGGGGTTGGTTTCGGGGCAAGCTTCATCGCTGAGCGAGATTATGGCGCTGTCTCCGTCGATTTTCAAAAAGTTATTAGGACTGTAACGCCCTGACGAATCGACGAATCGGATAATGCGATAGTTGCCATCGTCCTCGTTATAGCGCACATAGTCGCAGTATTCGTCACTGGAGCTGATGGAGAAGTAGAGCTTGTCGCCCTTTGTCTGGAAATAGCGCATGAAAGATACATAGTCTGCACCTTCTTCCGTGAAAGCATTTAGACGGTCATGCAGCTCAGGCATATTCTGAACAGATGAAGGCAGGCTGCGGGAGCCGAAGTCGAAAGCGTAGAGTGCACGGACTTCGTCGCCTGCGATGTCGAAGAGCGTGTCCCTGAACGCATCCCATACAAGGACGCGTCCGTGCTCATAGTCGGTATAGCCACGGTCTTTAAAGCGGGAGCCGCTTCGTAGTCCGCGCCCGGGAACGATGCCGATAGCCTCGCCCGCGGCATTATAGCGGGTATAGGCCGGAGTCGGTATGCCCGAGCTGCCGACCCAATCGTTGATTGCATAGTAGCCGTTCCCGTCAGGAGCCTCGAAATAGGTACTTACACGCAGTTGTACACTTGAGAAATCCGGACCGGGGCCGAAAGGTTTGCTGTCGCCAAGGAAAGTGCCGTCGCTGAGATAGCGGAACTCCTTGCCAAGATTTGAATCGAATACCAGCAGTGTATCGCCGCTTCTGCGGAATCGGCTGATAAAAGTGTATTCGCCGGGGCCTTGTCCGGGATTGGCGAGGTTGCCGAGCCATCGTCCGTTTTCAGCATCGAAAATCCTCAGGAGGTCGCGGGAGTAGACAACATAACGGTTGCCGATATGCTCGATGTCGCAGATGTCGTACAGCAGGGAGCTGTCGCGTGTCTCAAGCGGCAGAAGGCCGCGCTCGTCTATCTGAATCTCAGTGACATTGTCCGGGTCTATACTCACGGCCTTGACTCCATCCGCCCGGCCATCGCCGCACGCCGCCACGGCCAACAGGAGCACGTTAGCGGCAAGCAGGCCGCAGATGAGCAGGATTTTTTTCATAGAATCAACGTTTTTTGGTTAGACTTTTTTTTGATTGTTTTTTGCGCGGGCAACGAAGTTTTGCCGACATGCAGTCGGCACTCTGCTGTTCAACGCAAATGTAGTACTTTGCAATCAAACCGCCAAATTTTATCGCATTTTTCTTGGCATTTATTGTGAGCGTCGGTCGCGTAGAAAATAACCTGCAGGAAACTTTGTTTGAACTTTGCTGATTATTTTTCTCTTAGATTTACTTGTTGTTTGAAAAAATATGAGTAATTTTGC
>JAIDUY010000306.1 GCA_029059965.1 Muribaculaceae bacterium | reverse complement strand
CCTTCATCACAAGACAAAAATCACTCAGAGATATGCGACCCCGGCATTAACAAATATTGAGGAACCGGCTCTAAAAATATCGAATTATTCGCAAGGTGAAAAATTTTATAACAAAAAGTTTGGAATAATGAGAAAAACACTTTAACTTTGCCGTGTCGATGGGAGTACTACAAGCTTCAAAAACCTCTCCTCGGCCAGCAAATCATCTCTTTCTCCTACTCTCCTCCCCAAATAGAGTACAATTAACCAAGTTATAACTTATCAATTAACAAAGCTTTAAGGATGAAGAAATTCTACACTCTTCTTGCTGCTGCAGCATGTGTTGCCGGTGCAAATGCCGGAACCTACACTATGGTAGCCAACCCCGACGCTACCCCTCGTGCCAACGGCCTCGCCGCTGAACTCAACGTGACCAGCTTCGCTCCCGCCAAGGCAGCTCCCGTTACCGGCCAGTGGAACAACATCGGTATCGGCAAAGTTTCCGAAGGCCTCATCTGCGACATCAGCGCCGATCTGGGCGCCATGGCAGGCGACACCTGGGAAATCACCATCGAGCAGTCCGCATCGGATGCCAACTGGTACCGTACAATCCTCTACAACGAGAATTCTCCCGTAGTGGAAGCCAACGGCGGCGTTATGGAAAGCGCCGACAACACCTACTTCTACTTCAACGTGGCAAACCCCGCCAAGGTTTACAGCGAAATCTATAAGATCTACGAGAGCGAAGGCAGCGGCTTCGAGGTATATCAGGCTGTTACCGAAACCGGCATCGACAAGATGCTGGCCAACCAGACCTCTCCCACATATCAGGGCATCATCAACGGCCTCTGGTACGGCAAGTTCGAAAACGGCGTAGTTACCTTCCCCAAGAACTCGTTCTTCAACCTCGACCGTGAGGCAGGCAGCTTCTTCCGCATCGACCAGTCCGGAGAGTTCGCCATCGCACTTCCCGGCTCCGAACTCCCCGTATTCTGGAACAGCCTCGGCACCGCCACCTGGAACGACGGCATCATGGGCGCCATGTTCATTCCTCAGGGCCAGCAGGCTAAGGCTCTCGTTTCCCAGACCGAAGTTCAGGAGAACACAGCCGAACCCGGCGTTTACCGTCTGGTAAGCCCCTGGCTCGAATGGTTCGACAGCAACGATAAGCTGATTATCGACATGAGCGATCCTACCTGCGGCGTTGTCGACCAGCAGGCTACCGGTATCGTAGACCAGGAAATGGGTCTGACCTACATCCTGTCGCGCTCCATCAACTACGCAAACGGCACCGACGGCTTCAAGGCTGACACCGAGGCATACCGCAAGTACAACATCACCATGGACAGCAACCGCACCATCACCCTCCCCGGCAACAGCTGCTTCTACTACTGGCCCGATGCTGACGCCGAGCACCTCTACTCCTCCAAGGCAGATGTAGTATCGACCATCACCATTCCTGAAAACGCAGGCGTAAACGACGTAGTCGTAGAAAACCAGAACGCACCTGTCGAGTACTTCAATCTCCAGGGCGTACGCGTAGCCAACCCCGCCAACGGTATCTACATCATGCGTCAGGGCAACAAGACCAGCAAGGTCTTCGTTCGCTGATAAAACGGCTAAAATCATAAAAATGGCTTCCGGTGTTCCGGAGGCCATTTTTTTTTGCTAACTTTGCGCAACAACAACAACCGACCATGACACAAGACGAAATCAAACAGCTTCGCCGTGATCCCGACGGCCTGTTGACCTACGAATATCTCGCCAACCACATCGGCGAGTGCGAGCCCGCCGACATCGACGCCCTTATCGAGAACATGGGCACCGTCGACCTGACCGGCCAGTTCCTGGCCTCGGCAGCGCGCTACCTGAACGCCATCGACAGCGAGGGCTACGCACCCGCCATCCGCCGCCTTGTGGCCGGCGCCATCGACAAGGACCGCGAGCACCGCTATCTGCCCGATCTCATCACGGGGCTCTACGGCAGCGACTACATGGAGCGCGCCGAGGCGCTGTGTGCCTCGGACGACAATTTCCGCCGCCTCTACAAACGCCTATGTTCCTCGTCGGCGATATGATACGCAAACACATAATTCTCCCACTTCTGGTGCTTATGCTCGCCTGCTCGTGCAGCGGCACCAATGCCGGAAACAATCCGGCCCGACCGACAAACGACACTGACATGACAACACAGACCACAGCCCCCGACACCGCCACGGCTAAAGTGCGCTTCACCACTAACCTCGGCAGCTTCACCGTGCTGCTCTACGGCGACACGCCCAAGCACCGCGACAACTTCCTGCGCCTTGCTCGCGAGCACTACTACGACGGCACACTCTTCCACCGCGTAATCAAGAACTTCATGGTTCAGGCCGGCGACCCCGACTCGCGCAACGCCGCACCGGGCACCCACCTCGGCGCCGGAGGCCCCGACTACAAAATCGACGCCGAAATCGTATTCCCGACGCACTTCCACAAGCGCTACGCACTTGCTGCGGCGCGTCAGGGCGACCAGGTTAATCCCCGCCGCCAGAGCAGCGGCAGCCAGTTCTACGTCGTCACCGGCAACCGTCTGAGCGAGCCCGAGATAGCACAGTACGAGCAGCACATGCGCAACTCGCATATGCAGAAAGCCTTCAATCAGCTCGCCCTCGAACAGCGCGACAACATCATAGCCATGCAGCGCGCCGGCGACCGTCAGGGCCTCCAGGCACTGCAGGACACCCTCATCAGCCGCGCTCAGGCCATTGCCGACGAGCAGCCCGTACAGATGAGCGCCGAGATGCGCGAAGCCTACACCACCGTCGGCGGCGCTCCCCACCTTGACGGCGACTACACTGTGTTCGGCGAGGTAATCGACGGCACCGACACCATCGACCGCATCGAGGCCGTGACAACCGGAGCCGCCGACCGTCCCCGCGAGGATGTGCGCATCATCAGCACGGAAGTGCTCTGAAATTCGACAGTTCACAAGGTGTACACCTTCACACTTGACAACGGCCTGCGCTGCGTGCTGACACGCCGCGCAGGCTCTGCTATGGCCGTGGTCGACGTTCTCTACAACGTCGGCTCGCGCGACGAGCGGCGCGGCCTCACCGGCATGGCGCACCTGTTCGAGCATCTGATGTTCGGCGGCAGCGCCAATGTGCCTTCGTTCGACGCCGAGCTCGAACGCGCAGGCGGCAACAGCAACGCGTGGACGAGCACGGACTTCACCAACTTCTACGACATTCTGCCGGCCTGCAACCTGCCGACGGCCCTGTGGCTCGAAAGCGACCGCATGCTGGCGCTGTCGTTCTCGCACCGCACCCTGGAGGTGCAGCGCTCGGTGGTAATCGAGGAATTCAAGCAGACTCACCTCAACATGCCCTACGGCGACCTGCAGCACCGCCTTCGGCGGCTGGCCTACGCGCAGGAGCATCCCTACTCCTGGCCGACAATCGGCCTTGAGCCGGCGCATATAGCGGCAGTGACCGGCGAGGACGTGCGCAGCTGGTTCTACGCACACTATGCGCCGGACAATGCCATCCTGAGCATCGTCGCGCCACAGCCCGAGGCTGAGGTCGAGGCGCTCGTGCGCCAATGGTTCGGCGACATTCCCCGCCGCAACATAGCGCAGCGCCGTCTGCCCTCGCCCGGCTTTCCCGATGCCGATGTCAGCGAGACGGTGGTGGCCGATGTCCCCCAGCCCCGCATAGTGCTGGCCTATCCGATGAGCGGCTACGGCACGGCGGAATACTTCGCCGCCGACACGCTGACCGACATTCTTGCCTACGGGCGTTCGGGGCGTTTCGTGCGCCGTCTGCTCAACGGCCCTGTCGAGGGCCTGTTCGCAGGTGCCGACGCCTCTATCATCGGTTCGGAGCACGAGGGCCTGCTGCTGCTGAACGCCGTACTCGACGCCGACGCATCGTCCGAAGCCGACATCGACCGCGCCATCGAGATGATGGACGGCGAGTTCCGCGCCCTCGCCCGCCCCGGCGACATCAGCGATGCCGACCTCGAGCGGACATTGAACAACTTCGAGGCGAGCTACCATTACGACGGCGCCGACGCCCGCGAACTCGCCTTCCGCCAGGCGCTGGCCGTGTATCACGGCGAGGACCCCGACAGCATGGTGGCCGCCCGCCGTAAGCTCACGCCGTCCGAGCTCGAAGCAACGGCCTCGGCCATCGCCTCTCGCCCGTCCGTCAAGCTCGTTTACACATCGGAATAGTTACATTGGCCCCGAACGTAAGTCGGCGTCCTGCCGGACGCCATCGTTGCAGGGGGTGCGTAGTCACGGCACACCTCCGCTACGCTAACGGAAACAGACCTCGCAAAGGAAGGCCTCCATCAGGGTGCACGCATTTACTGTGAAATTA
>JAIDUY010000305.1 GCA_029059965.1 Muribaculaceae bacterium | reverse complement strand
ATCGTCGGCTGCGTCAGATGTGTCTAAGAGCCAGGCCAACTGCCTGGCGCTGCGCCGCCTGCTCCAGCGGGCCGACTCGGCGGGCACAATCACGCCCCTCGGGCGGCGTCTGGCCGCCCTCAACGACCGCGTCATTGCCCTGAGCAACAACCGCTGGGGCGCGCTCGACTCGGTCGGTATCGCCGAGCAGCAGGGCATAGCCTCGCGCATGTACATCAACTATGCCGAGGCCTTCGGCAGCGACGGCACCGTCCGCGCCATCTCGAGCTACTCGCCCCGCTCGATGATGAGCATGTACGCCTTCACCCACCAGCTCGACCGCCTGAACAACAAGCTGACTTTCTACACTTCCACAGGCCGTATCAACTCGGCACTGATGCGTCCATTCGACATCAATGCGGCTTACCTCGAGTTCCGCCGCGACAAGACGTGGGAACCGGCATACCGCGAGTACTTCGACACCCGGTGCCCTGTGACGGCCATTCGCCGCGCCGTGGGCAACGCCTTCCCCTTCGCCGATGAAAACGAGGCCCGAAACGCCGCCCTGACAGAGTACTACGTCCTGGCCGGACTGTCGGCCATGGGACTTGAGTCGCAGATGGCCGATTACTTCACCGTCGAAGAGGCCAACGCCCTGTGGAGCTGCTTCAACCTGCGCCAGTATCTGCAGCGCACGGCATCCACCATAACGACAATACCGGCCGACATAGCCGCCGACCTCGTGCTCGACCTCATCGAAACCACCGACAACTTCGTCATGGGCAACGACACCGCCACAAAGGCGTGGCTGCGCTTCGGCCATGCAGAGACGCTGATGCCGCTGCTGTCGCTGCTCCACATCCCCGGATGCTACTACCTGACCAACTACTTCGACACAGTAGCGGCTAACTGGCGCGACTTCGACGTCGTGCCCATGGCGGCCAACTTCCAGATGATTGTGTTCAAGGCGCGCGGAACCGACCGCTACTACGTCCGCGTCGATGTCAACGAACAGCCCGTCAAAATGCGCCGTGGCGACGACTCCATCTACTTCCCCTGGGGCGAGCTGCGACGCTACATGATGAACTGCGTGCCCCTGCAGTAGGCAAGCGGCTAAGCGTCAGGCAGGACGCAGGTGTATTTTAACGCATTTTTCGCCTATCGGGCATAAATATTGCACATATCGGGAGCTAATTTTGCTGCGTAATCAAGCAAAATACTCCTCGATATGGCACCTTCCCTCCGACCCGACAGCATTCGCCCCGACGACATCGTAATGGCCCGCGCCACTTACCGCGGCCGCATCGTGGCTTCATTCAGCTCAAACGGTTTCAACAGCCTCGCCGACGTCATCCGCGCCGTGCGCCTCGCCGCCGGTTCGGCAGTCGGATACCTCAACATAACACTGCGCAACGCCACCCGCGGGTGGACCGAAGAACGCGCACTTTTCATAACCCCCGCCGCTCCCGGCGTCCAGCTGCGTCTGTTCTGACAGCTCCGGCGTCCGGGAGGGTCTGACAAAACGGGCATAGTCCCACTCGAGACATTATGGCAGACAAGGACGCCGCATGGGCTCCCGACATTCTCGGCGGAGCCTTCGAATACAGACACATAGACCATCCCGACGACTACGACGGCACCGTAAGGTCGACGCTGGTGCGACGGCTGCCTCAGCCGAAACCGGCAAAGGCCGTGCTCTACGTCCACGGGTTCAGCGACTACTTTTTCCAGAGCGAGATGGCAGAGCGTTTCGTCGAGGCGGGATACGGCTTCTATGCCGTCGACCTGCGCAAATACGGGCGCTCGCTGCTGCCGGGACAGACGATGTTCCGCGTGCGCGACATACACGAGTATTTTCCCGATATAGATTCAGCCATCGCCCTCATCAAGGCCGAGGGCATCGACTCCATAGTGCTCCTCGGACATTCCACGGGCGGCCTGACAAGCGCCCTGTACATGGCCTCAAACCCTGCGCCCGAAATAAGGGCACTCGTCCTCAACAGCCCTTTTCTGGACTGGAATCTGCCGCCGCTGCAGAAAGCCGCAGTGCCCCTTCTCAGCGCCATAGGGCGCTTCTTCCCGGGCCTGTCGGTGCGGCAGAAGCCCGACAGCGGCTATGCAGAGACGCTCCACCGCGAGCTCGGCGGCGAATGGGACTACCGCCGCGACTGGAAGCCCGACGTACTGCCCGACGTCGACGCCGGCTGGGTACGCGCCATCGACCGCGCACAGCGTGAGCTGCGCCGCGGCCACATCCGCGTTCCGGTGCTGTTGCTGCATTCCGCCGAGTCCGTCCGCCCCGGCGAGCCCAAGGAGAAATACGGCTGCGCCGACGCCATCCTTGACGTCGAATCAATCGGACGATACGGACGTGCGCTGGGCGACGAGGTCACCGAAGTGACCGTCGACGGCGGCCTGCACGACCTCGTGCTCTCCGCACGCCCCGTCCGCGAGCGCGTCTACACCGACATCCTCCGCTGGCTCGCCGCACTGCCTCAATCCCCTTCTCCGACAGCAAGCCAACGGTAGACCGCTGCCGAAACGGAGCTTGCCACAGCAGAGGCTTCGGCTTCATCGCCGTCAAAATCGCGCACCAAAACAACAAGTATATATCTGCTCCCGTCGGGCAGGACAACGCAGGCTGCATCATTGTGAGCCGTCAGCAGCCCCGAACCATCACGGAATCCCGATCCGGTTTTATGCGCGACTCGGAGCCCGTCAATGCCGGCCAAAGGTCGGGCTATCCGGTCGGCACCCGTGGCACAGTCGTAGAGCGCATCCTTTACGAACTGCCGATACGGCTCCTGCAGGATACTGTCGGCAAAAAGTCTGTCGAGCAGCACCGCCACCCCGTAGGCCGAGGAGCGGTTGAGCTTCGACAGCATGTGGTTATGCCCCATCTCCTCCTCGGTAACTTCTATTCTGAATTCGCCACGGGGTATGAGTGCGGCCATGACGCTGTCGGTGCCATGTGAGGACAGGAGCCTGCCGAACATCAGATTGCTGGCATTGTTGTCGCTGAACACGAGAGAGGCTCGCATCAGCTCGCCCACACTCATCTTCACGGACTCATCTCTGATATGGCCGAGAACCGGCGACCATGTGTCGCGGTTCAGTTCCGAGGGATTCACGGTCACAAGCGAATCAAGCGACGTGCCGCATTGTCCGAAAACTTCGCAAAGAGCCACGGCCTGATGCAGCTTGAAAACACTCATAAGGGGAAAAAACACATCGTCGCCGACGGTCAACGTATCGCCGGAAGGGCTGATAAGCGCTACGCCCACCCGGCCCTTGCTACCTCGGATGATTTCGGCAAGTTCGTCCCGCAGGCTTTCTGCCGCCTTCAGAGGCATGACGGCACACAAAATCAGTATTATGCAAATTAATCTGTTCATCGCTCTAAATGACCGGGGCGCGGAATCGGCCGATTCCGCGCCCCTGAAAGTTATTGGTATATGCTTATTTGCCTTTGTTCACTTCCTCGATGGCGGCTTCAGCCAGTTCGGGGTCGACCATGATGCGGCCGCAGTACTCGCAGACAATCACCTTCTTGTGCATCTTGATTTCAATCTGCTTTTGCGGGGGAATGCGGTTGAAGCAGCCGCCGCAGGCGTTGCGGTCAACGATGACGATGCCGAGGCCGTTGCGGGCGTTGTTGCGGATGCGTTTGAATGCGTGGAGCAGACGCTCGTCGTCGACCATGGGCTCGAGAGCCTTGCTGCGCACCATCAGGGCTTCTTCCTCGGCGCGGGTTTCGCTCACGATGTTCTCGAGGACGGCTTTCTTCTCCTCGAGGATATTGTTCTGGTCGTTGATTTCGCTTTCGGTGGATGCGATTTCGGCGTTGCGGCTGTCGATGCTGCGCTCGATTTCGCCGATATTCTTCTCAGCCAGTACAATCTGAAGCGTCTCGTACTCGATTTCCTTGGTGAGGTTGTCGAACTCGTGGTTGTTGCGCACGTTGTCGAGCTGCTGGCGGTAGCGCTCGATGAGGAGCTGCTTGTTGGCTATCTTGTTGGACTCGGCAGTACGCTGGGCCTGAAGCGAGTCGATTTCGTCCTGATAACGCTGGACGCGGCTGTGGAGGCCTGTGATGGTGTCGGCCAGGTCCTTCACCTCGAGGGGGAGCTCGCCGCGGATATTGCGGATGCGGTCGACCTCGGTGAGGAGGGTCTGCATTTCGTAGAGAGCCTTGAGGCGTTCCTCGACGGTGCGCTGGGCCGTTGCTTTCTTCTCTGTTGCCATTGCAATTACAGATATATTACGGGATTATTTTCCAACTTTGACTTTTGAACTGCAAAGTTAGGAAATTTTTCGCAGAGGACACGATAAAAAATGTCTTTTGCGCAATTTTCGCTCTCAAAATGACCGATATCGAACACGGCGATGCCGTCGCGGCGGTCGGCGAAGTCGTGATAGCGTATGTCGGCGCTGACGTAGGCGGCGGCTCCGGCAGCCTCGGCGGCTGCGATGAACTCGCCTCCGGCACCTCCGCAGAGGGCTATGCGGCGCACGGGGCGGCTGCTGTCGAGGGCGGCCTGCGAGGCGCGGATGGCCGGTGTGCCGAAGGCTTCGCGGAGCATGGCGGGCAGTTTGCCCATCTCCACGGGCTTGTCGAATTCGGCCACTACACCGAGTCCGTACTCGTCGGGATGGTCGGCAAGGGGCTGCACCTGCACGGTGAGACGGCTGCCGCTTCCTTCGAGGCGGCGCACTATCTCGCGGCGCTGCATGGAGGGCACGGTGAGCTCGACGCGCGTCAGGGGCGTGTGGGCGATTATGCTCTCGGGTATGCCGTCGCGCTCGGTGGTGTCGAGGCTGTCGCGGTCGACGTGCCAGGCTGTGGCGCCGGCGATGTCGGCGTCGAGCAGCAGCAGGCGCACGTCGGCGGCGTCGGCGCGCGGGCAGAGCACGGTGATGCGCTCCTTGGTCATGGACGTGGGCTCGAGCACGTGCAGCACGCGGGCGCCGAGACGTTCGGCCATGGCATAGCTCACGCCGCCGCGGGTGCTGTCGAGCGAGGTGTGGGCGCTGTAGACGGCCACACCGGCGCGGATGGCGGCAGCAGCGGCACGCTCGGATGGCGTGCGGCCGGAGAGCGACTTGAGTCCCTTGAAAATCAGCGGATGGTGCGAGAGCACGAGGTTGCACCCGGCTTCGACGGCCTCGGCGATGATTGCCTCGGTGACGTCGACGCAAAGGAGGACACCCGTGCACTCGTCGCTGCCCGGGGGCAACCCTATCTGGAGTCCCGAGTTATCCCAGGACTCCTGCAGGGCGCGCGGCGCGAACTCTTCGATGGCCGCTATGACATACGACAGTCTCATCCGGTGCCTCAGTTCTTTTCGGCGTCGGCGATGACGACTTCGAGGTTAAGCTCGTCGAGCTGCTTGCGGTCGAGCTCGGCGGGAGCGTCGAGCATGACATCGCGGCCGCTGTTGTTCTTGGGGAAGGCGATGCAGTCGCGGATGCTGTCCAGACCGGCGAAGAGGCTCACCCAGCGGTCCAGGCCGTAGGCGAGGCCGCCGTGCGGGGGTGCGCCGTACTTGAAGGCGTTCATCAGGAAGCCGAACTGCTCCTGAGCCTTTTCGGGCGTGAAGCCCAGAATCTCGAACATCTTGGCCTGCAGCTCGCTGTCGTGAATACGGATGGAACCGCCGCCGACTTCGACGCCGTTGATAACCATGTCGTAGGCATCGGCGCGCACTGCGGCGGGGTCGGTGTCGAGCAGGGGGCTGTCCTCGGCCTTGGGATGGGTGAAGGGATGG
>JAIDUY010000304.1 GCA_029059965.1 Muribaculaceae bacterium | reverse complement strand
CCCCTGGCATTCGACGTTCTCGACGCCGTTATGGAGAAACTTCCCGGATTCCCCATCGTGCTCCACGGCTCGTCGAGCGTTCCTCAGGAGTATGTTGACTCGATCAACGCTACCGGCGGTAAGCTCCCCGACGCTATCGGTATCCCCGAAGAGCAGCTCCGCAAGGCTGCCAAGAGCGCTGTCTGCAAGATCAACATCGACTCCGACAGCCGTCTGGCCATGACCGCCGCTGTTCGCCGTGTATTCGCCGAGAAGCCCGGGGAATTCGACCCCCGCAAGTACCTCGGTCCGGCCCGCGACAACATGGAGAAACTCTATCGCCACAAAATCGTGAACGTGCTCGGTTCCGCAGGCAAGGCAGAATAACAAGTCATTGTTACGACAATATCGAAAGCGCCGCGGCCGAAAGCCGTGGCGCTTTTGATATTGTTGGTTCCAAAATCGCTCAAAATAAATTTTTTTGATTTTTATTTTTGAAAATTTGTTACAGTTTCGCGGATTATTATTAACTTTGCAAAGTTTAATGACGGAAAACGGTTTTCCAATTGTGGTTTGCACGCTTCGTCCATGTGGCCGTAAGGCCGCGCAGTAGTGTTGAAAATCTATTCCGTCAAAGATTCGGACAAGAAATTTCTAAAACAAAAGTTGTGCCCGACACGAATTAGGGATAATACAATGAAGGCCAAACTTCTTCTTATTGCAGCCTTCGGCGGTCTGCTCGCCACTCTGGGAAGTTGCTCCGACGACGCCAAGAACATCGACAGCGACAAGGAGTTCGAGATTCGCCAGGTGCGTCTTGACGTTACCAACGAAATGAACGCAAGCACCGCACGTTCTTCCGAGAATCCCGCAAGTGCTGCCGCAAGTGTTCAGTATGCTATCGTCTATGCCGACGGCTCCGCTGCCGTGAATGCCGCAGGCAAAGCTCTCGCCACCAAAATCAATATCACCAAGCCCACCAACGCTGTCATCGCAGCCGAGGGCGACGTTCTCACCCTCAGCTTCACCCCCGGCGAAGTTGTACTCACCGACGTTACCGTAACCCTCCCCGGTGGTGAAATCGCCACCCTCGACGAAGAAGGCAATATCGCTTCCTGGGCAGCCGTCAACGGCCCCGTAACCCTCAGCTCCGAGAACGCCGACCTCGTATGGAAGGCTCCCGCCTTCAACGACGGCGACATGATCAAGGCCGAAAAAGTCATCGCCCAGAACGGCAACACCTATAAGTACACCGGCGTAGTCTACCTCTGGCACTACCACGCAATCGTCCTCAATGCCGACGACACCGCCACCGCAAGCAAGGCCTTCAGCGAAGACTTCAACTATACCCTCAACGCAGTCGTTGAAGTGCCCGTGACCGAAGGCGGCCAGGTTGTATTCGACGAAGAAGGCTCGCCCGTATTCGCCGAGACCAACGTGCTCCTTGCCAACAACGGCGACGCCAGCACCCTCACGTACGTGCCCTCCTGCCCCGGCGACAGCGTAGAGCTCACCTTCCCCGACGGTACCTCCGCAACCCTCACCGCCGAGGCTCCCTCGATGACATGGACCGCTCCCGTCTTCACTGACGGCGCAGAAATCTCCGCAGTCCTCAACATCGCAGAAGGTGCAAACGCACTCACCTTCACCCGCTCCATCATCATCAATCACCCCGCCGAATAATCTTCGCGAAACATACATCACGACAGAGGCCGCGCAACCCGCGGCCTCTGTCGCGTTTAGCCTCGGTCGCACCTGACATGGCGGGCGAGATACAACGCCCGAGCTTTGCAGCGGCGATGTTGTGGTCGCATCAACGTGGCCTCCGGCAAGGACGCTATGTTGTCGGGAGAGTCGGCGATAGAGTGCGAGGGGGTATTCACCCCCCCCGGTTGTACTCTTTGCGGGTAGTGTCATCCATCAAAGTATGAGCCTCGCAGAGGCGATGTTGTATGGATGTATGTCGCACAATATGAGGTTAATCACGACAGCGCCTCTACGAGGCTTGTTGTGTTTTGTCCGGTTCGAGACCCCATGTTACGCAAGCTTCACATGGGGTTAAACACAACGGCGCCGCTTCGCGGCTAAAGATAAATCAGCTGTTATCTGTGACTTCTGAGATATTCATGCCTTCGACTGAAAGCATTTCATTGTATTCATCATCGAAGGATTGTATATAGTGGTGCTGCTGTTGACCTTTGAGGTATTTCCGTTTATCTTTGATGAGATTCCTAATAAAACGGTAGACATCTTCCCGATGCTCATTGGTTATTGTCATACGCCTCTCGTGTGTGGCGAATACGATGTGGTATAGTGCATTGACATGCTCATCAGATTCCTGCTGTTTTTTTCATCTTGCCGGCAATGAGCGATTGTTCCCCTTACTCGGCGTCGAGGCGCTTGCGGTAGAAGACGAAGTCGCGGCCGAGGTACTTTTCGCGTACCACGGGGTTGGAGGCGAGTTCTTCGGATGTGCCCTGGAAGAGGATTCGGCCTTCGAAGAGGAGGTAGGCGCGGTCGGTGATGCGCAGTGTCTCCTGGGCGTTGTGGTCGGTTATGAGG
>JAIDUY010000303.1 GCA_029059965.1 Muribaculaceae bacterium | reverse complement strand
CCGGACGCCCCGGTCGTGGTGGGTGCGTAATCACGGCACACCTCCGCCTTTGGCTACGGTGTACCGTGCTACGATAAATCGGCGTCCTTTCCGGACGCCCCGTTGGCGGGGAATTTAGAGAATTAAAAATTTAAAATGCATAATGCATAATTTGGGGGTGCTTGGAATCGTGGGCTGTTGCCTGAAAATGGCGTCCGGCAGGACGCAGACTTACTCGTAGCACGGTACACCGGAGCCTCCGGCGGAGGTGTGCCGTGACTACGCATCCCCTCGCAGCGTGGCGTCCGGCAAGGACGCCGACTTACGTTCCGGCGAATCAAATCATTTGTCGCCCTGCTTCCAGATTGGTACCGACGGGTCGAATCCGTATTCTCTCAGGAAATCCTCGTATTCTTCTGTGAATGAAACTTTGCGGTGGTGCTCCTTCTGATTGCGGATATAATCGATACGCACCTGACGCGAACTTGCATCGACCGACACGCAGGCATATTCCTCGCCCCAACCTTTCCATAGCGGGAAATTGCGGTTGGAGCGCATGTACTTGCTCGATTCCGCTTTTATCAATTTCATATAATCGGATATGGCCATTTTGGCCGGAATTTCAACCAGCATATGTATATGGTCGGGCATTCCGCCGATTCTCCACACTTTAACGCCGCGGGCCTCAGAGAAATTAAAAATGAATTTATAGAGTTCCCTCTCGTGCTCTATGTTGATTACCGCCTCGCGGTATTTGGGGGCGAAAACGATGTGGTATGTGACATTGATATAGCTCATGTGGCAAAAATACGCACAATTATCGGTATATGAAAATCAAACGGCGGGAACGTAAATCGGCGTCCTTTCCGGACGCCACGGTCGTGGTGGGTGCGTAATCACGGCACACCTCCGCTGCGCTGCGGTGTACCGTGTTACGATAAATCGGCGTCCTTTCCGGACGCCCCGGTCGTGGTGGGTGCGTAATCACGGCACACCTCCGCCTTTGGCTACGGTGTACCGTGCTACGATAAGTCGGCGTCCTTTCCGGACGCCCCGGTCGTAGGTGGGTGCGTAATCACGGCACACCTCCGCCTTTGGCTGCGGTGTACCGTGTTACGATAAATCGGCGTCCTTTCCGGAGGCCCCGTAGGTGGGGGAAATCGAATTTGAAATTGAGAATGCATAATGCATATAAATTTTAAGTTCCCTTTTAAAAAAAATGAACATCAGGGGTTTATGGAGTGTTTGAATTTTATATCCGCCATGTCGGCGGATGGTTTAATCTTTCCTTACTATGATTCCTCATCCTGTATTGCCGCCCGGGGTGGCAAAGACTGTCAAAACGGGTGTGCCGGTGCTTGTAGGTCTGGCTTATGTCTACTGGATGGCGCTTGTCATCACCACTAAGGCGCTTCCCGTATGGCCGCTGGGGGTGCTGTTCGTCGCGGCTTTCCTGCTCCTTTTCGTCAAGGTCTACTATGCAGGCAAGCAGGGGCTTCGCTCCTATGTGCTTGTCCGCTCGATTCTCTATTCGCTTGGTATAATCGCGACTGTCGCACTAACGGTTCTATGGTCATGGACATGAATTTTCTTCCTCCGAAACTGCGCCGCTCCATCCCCGTGGGCGTTGCTGTGGCAGCGGCTCTGGTGACGCTGTTCTTTATCTCCGACACCTTCTTGTCGACCGCTTTAGCGGTACCGGCGCTGGAATGTGTCTGCGCGGTGGCGCTGGTGGTGTCGGTTGTGTGCATTGTCTATGCCGTGCGTGCTCACCGCACCGATGCTCTGGTGGCCTCAGCCGTGGTGGCTGTCGGTCTGGTGGTGCTGATGTTCATGCTTGTGCCCTATCTGCGTGCTCCGGCGGCTCCACGGCAAGGTGCTCCCGGAGCCATGGACTGCCTGGCGATGGCCTCGTTCGCCCTGTTCGTGGTGTGCTGGGTTGTGGCTACTGTAAGGAGCATAAGCCGCGCCAAGGGCGGCTGCCGCAGCGTCGACTGGCCGTGGATGGCTCCGGCTCTGGTGTTCCTTGCAATAGGCGCTGTGCTTATATTTATATAAATATAGCTAAATATGATTTAAAAAGGTTAAATATTCGGACGGGGCTGTACCGCTGCAGCGGGTCTGTTTGGCCGTGTGCGATATTTTAGCTATCTTTGCACCATAATCTTCAAGAGAGGAGGGAGCCGCGGCTTCCTCCTCTCTATTTGAAAGCAGCATGATAGACAAAGACCTACTCAAAAGCACCGTCGAGGAATGGCTGGCCGACACGCCGATGTTCCTGACCGACCTGACGGTGTCGCCCGACAATACAATCGTAGTCGAGGTGGACAGCGACGACAGTGTCGACATCGAGGCCTGCGCGGCTCTGACGCGCCGCATCGAGGAAGTTTTCGACCGCGATGCCGAGGACTATTCGCTCGAAGTCGGCTCGGCCGGCATCACCTCGCCCTTCAAGGTTCGCCGCCAGTACCTTCGCAACATCGGCAACGATGTCGAGCTGCTGACCCGCGACGGCCGCAAGGTGCGCGGCACCCTGGTTGCCGTTGCCGACGGCGAGGCCGACGCCCCGACCGTCTTCACCGTCGAGACTCCCGTCAAGGTCAAGGAGCCGGGCGCCAAGAAGCCCGTTGTGCGCATGGAGCCGCAGCAGTTCAGCTCGGACGAGTGCAAGTATGTGCGCTACGACCTTAAATTCTGATTATTAACCCCACCACAGCATATCCCCTCCAATCCAAGAAAATGGCAAAGAAAGAGGAAACTCCCAATATGGTCGAGCAGTTCGCCGAGTTCAAGGAACTCAAGAACATCGACAAGACCACAATGATAAGCGTTCTCGAGGAATCGTTCCGCAACGTACTGGCAAAAATGTTCGGCACGGACGAGAACCTCGACGTAATCCTCAACCCCGACAAGGGCGACGTGCAGATTTTCCAGAACCTGCAGGTAGTGCCCGACGGCGCGGTGGAGAACCCCAACCTGCAGATATCCCTGACTGACGCCCGCGCCGACGACGACCCCGAAGCCGAAGTGGGCGAGGAACACTCGCGCGAAATCATCTTCGAGAAGTTCGGCCGCCGCGCCATCCTCAACCTGCGCCAGACGCTGCAGAGCCGCATCCTCGACCTGCAGAAGGAGGCCATCTACAATAAATTCAAGGACATGGAAGGCGAGCTCATCACCGGCGAGGTCTATCAGACCTGGTCGCGCGAGACCCTTCTGCTGGACGACGACAAGAACGAGCTGCTCCTGCCCAAGAGCGAGAGCATTCCCGGCGACTATTTCCGCAAGGGCGAGACCATCCGCGCCGTCGTGTCCAACGTCGACAACAAGAACAACAATCCCAAAATCACCGTGTCGCGCGTGAGCGAGGCCTTCCTGCGCCGCCTGTTCGAGCTTGAAGTGCCCGAAATCCACGACGGTCTCATCAGCATCCGCGCCGTGGCCCGCATCCCGGGTGAGCGCGCCAAAATCGCCGTCGAGAGCTACGACGACCGCATCGACCCCGTGGGCGCATGCGTCGGCGTCAAGGGCTCGCGCATACACGGCATCGTCCGCGAGCTCCACAACGAGAACATCGACGTAATCAACTATACATCCAATACGGCACTCTTCATTCAGCGCGCGCTTTCCCCCGCGCACATCTCCAGCATCCGTCTGGACGAGGAGAACAAGAAGGCCGAAGTTTTCCTGCGCCCCGAAGAAGTGTCGCTCGCAATCGGCAAGAACGGCCACAACATCAAGCTTGCCACCGAACTGACCGGTTACGAAATCGACGTCTACCGCGACACCGAGATGATCTACGAGGACGATATCTTCCTCGATGACTTCCGCGACGAAATCGAGGCATGGGTCATCGACGCGCTCAAGGAGTGCGGCTGCATGACTGCCAAGAGCGTCCTCAACACCCCGCGCGACGTGCTGGCCGAAAAGTCCGACCTCGAGGAAAACACTATCGACGACGTAATCGAAATCCTCAAGCGCGAGTACGAGGAAGACGAGGAACCCGCCGACGCAGCCGGGGAGTCCGACAAATAATCCGCAGCCGGCGCCCGACGCGCCCGACGTGCCGTCCGGCGTCGCCGACAGCGCGATTATCTAACAAGGACTCAAACAAGCAAAACACCAAACCCACCAT
>JAIDUY010000302.1 GCA_029059965.1 Muribaculaceae bacterium | reverse complement strand
ATATCTACACGACCCTTATCGTCGTCAGCGTCTGATGTTTATAAGAGAAATATATATGGACAGCCCCGAATCTTAGCGCCGACCAGGCCGATACCATATCGGCCATGCTGTCGGACTCCGATATTCCGGCCTACGACCGCGAGATGTGGACAGGCGCCATAGGCCTCTCCGCCTCGACCGATCCGCGCCGCTACTCCATATTGGCAGACATGTATGCATCAGCCGATGAGCGAATCTCCGCCGCCGCGCTTGTGTGGATATGCCTCGACATGATGAAGTACTCGCACTATTCGGGTGCGGCTGAGAGCGGGCTTTCGGAAATCTTCCGAAGCATCAGCGATTCCCGTGTCTCGGACATTATGATATTTGTTCTCGAATATCTGCGCGTCATAGCCACGCCGCCCAAGGCCGACGACAAAACTCTGCTGAACGACCTGCGCGACATGGGAGCCTCCATGGCCGACAGGCTTGGCAATGCTTCCGACAGCGACGATGCCTTGCGTCGCATGGATCGCCTGATGGCCGACATGCCCGAAGGCTATTTCGACAAGCTCAAGAATTTCAGCGAGGCGCAGATGCGCGGCGACGATGTCTACGCCGGCAGTATAGGACGCATGCGTGCCTTCCCATTCTTCCGCCAGCTGCCCGTGTGGCTGCTTCCGTTCCACCTCGACCGCAGCGAGCTTGCGTCGGTGGTAGACAGCGAGGGCGTCGGCATGGCCACGATACTCGAGAAGCTGCCGATGTTGTGCGACAGCGACAAGTATGCCCTCGTGCTGTCGCTTGCCAATGTCCCCGACAACATCCGCTCCGGTATGCTCGCCGAGACATACACATCCCTGTCGCAGCTCTCTCAGACCGACGAAGGAGCCGAGATGATGAAAGTCCTCGAAGCCAAGCAGACACTCCGTGCAGCGGTCAACAATTACCTGAAGAACATAGCCCGCATACTTGCAAGTTTCCAGGGAGCCGACTCTCTCGGCATACCTCGCGATTCCTGCGATGCCGTGCGTCTTATGGCACTGCGTGACGAGGAACTGCCCGAAGGCTATGCCGCCTTTGCAGACGCCGTAGCTGCACTCGGCTTCCATGAAGAAGCCGCAAATCTCTACATACCCCTGCAGCACGACTGCACGGACCCCGTGATGCTGTGCCGTATGGCGCGCGTAAACGCAAAGTCGGGCAACCTGACAGTGGCAACATCGCTATATCTCAGAGCTGTAGCCAACGGCGACAACAGCCTTGAGACCGCAATGGCTCTTGCCCGCGTGATGCTGGACGATGAATATACTTTCTATTCCGACGAAGATGGCAGCATCCCGAAGCCTATAGACGTGCTTGAGCCTCATATGGCCGAGGGGACGGACAATCCGGAACTTCTCTCCATCTTTGCCGAAGCCTGCACCGCGGCCGACGACTATCATCGTGCGGCAGAGACCTACTACAATCTCGATTACATACTCCCGCAGGGAGACAACAGCGCCAAGCTTCCGCTGGCCCGTGCCTTGCTGATGTGCGGCGACGGCATCGGAGCCCACGACGTGCTTACTCCCCTGGTAAGCACGAATCCTACAATAGAGACGCTGCTGGTCGACGGCATCGCCCTGTGGGAATCGGGAGCTCGTGACAATGCAGTCGAGACAATCATGAAGGCCTTGCCTCTGTGCGGCGGCGATTTTGCCGCGCTCGGCAAGAAAGTGCGTGACGAGATTTCACGCTTCGCCCGGTTTCCGGAAACGGTTACGGCACGTAACTCATCAATGATGCTCTTGCCCGACATCCTGGCATACAAGGTCTATGGAAGCCGCTTCGGCTCACTCGGGTAAAAGTCCGATATCAAACGAAATTCATCATAAACCAACAAAATAAACACACTCAACTATGGTAATCCAACGCTGGCAGACAGTCATGCTCCTTATCGCCGCAGTGCTCGTGGCCGTATTCTGCCTCACACCTATGGGACGCGTCGGCGAAGAGTCCGTCTACGCTTGCTCGTTTCCGGTTTTCCTGATTCTCAACATCGTGATTGCGGTTCTGCTGCTCATCGACATCTTCCTGTTCCGCAACCTGCGCCTGCAGATGCGTGTCGCTGCCGTCGCGCTGATTCTTGAGGCCGTTTCCGCCGGACTCGCATTCGCAATTATCTATACGACAGAAGGTTTTGCCATGTCGCTTGCCGGCGCTCCGCTGATTGTGGCCGCACTGGTACTGACCTGGTTCGGCCGCCGCTTCATGGACAAGGACCGCCGCCTCCTCGCCGCCGCCGACCGTCTGCGCTAAAAACCGTTCCGGGAGATGCCTGACTTAGTCAATACCTTATTGAGCGAATTCAAAAAGGTCAACATGAGATTCTATTCGGCTTACGCAGTCCTTCTTGCAGGTTTTTGTGCTGAATGGGTGCTGTTTAAGACTCAGGGCGGAATCTGTTATCCCAATATCATCGGTACATTCCTGAAATGTATCGGAGACTGTGCCCCGTTTCTTGTCCTTCTGTGGATAGTACCCCGAAAATGGAGGTGGGTATCATTGCTTCCACTTTGGATATTCGGACTGTGGGCGATGGCCAACATCGCATATTTCCGCTTTTGGCATGACCTGATTCCTGCCACAGCGCCAAGTATGGGCGATAACATCAACGGCTCTCTTTTAGGCTATGGCATATCCCTGCTGAAGCCTGTGGATTCGCTGTACCTGCTTATCCCCGCTACAGCCACAGCCATATACCTTAGCTTGCGCCTCGGAAAAGAAATCATATCGTTGAAGGTTAAACTCTTCGCCGTCGCCGCATCGGTGGCGATGCTTTTCCTGGGACAATTCTCTTACCTAAAAAGTCAAGCGGGATGGGTGATGGGGCAATATGGTGTCGGTTTTACTGACATGATATGCTTGCACTACAGTTCAGGCTCATTCCCGCTAAGCCTTTATCAGACTGCCGGGATGCCGGTTTACGCTATCGTTACGACGATTGACGCGATAAAGCTTTCATCGGCATCGGTTAATCTTTCGGAAGAAGAACGGCATGAGATAAGCGATTTCCTCGCGCACTATGACAGGTCCGGTAATGCCGGGGAACCTATCAACGACAGCACCAATATCATTTATA
>JAIDUY010000301.1 GCA_029059965.1 Muribaculaceae bacterium | reverse complement strand
GTGGACAGCGAATGTGTGTCCTACAAACTCGGGGGCAATCATGGAAGCGCGGCTCCAAGTCTTGATTACAGACTTCTTGCCGGACTCCTCCATAGCAGCCACCTTCTTCTCAAGCTTAACGCTGATAAACGGGCCTTTTTTCAATGAACGACTCATAGAGATGTTGCTTGTTTAAATCAGATTACTTCTTTCTTCTTTCGATAATGTACTTCGAAGAATGCTTCTTCGGTGCACGAGTCTTGAGGCCCTTAGCGTAGAGACCCTTGCGCGAACGGGGATGACCGCCGGATGCACGGCCTTCACCACCACCCATGGGGTGATCGACGGGGTTCATAACTACGCCGCGGTTGCGGGGGCGACGGCCGAGCCAGCGAGAGCGGCCGGCTTTACCGGAACGCTCGAGCGAGTGCTCGGAGTTGCCTACGACGCCTACAGTGGCGCGACATGCTGCAAGGATCTTGCGGGTCTCGCCTGAAGGTAATTTGACGATGGCGTAGGTGCCTTCGCGCGATATCAGCTGGGCGAATGTGCCTGCTGAACGTGCCATGAAGGCACCCTGGCCGGGACGCAACTCAATGTTGTGGACGAGTGTGCCGACAGGGATGTTGGCCAGCGGGAGGCAGTTGCCTACCTCGGGCTGGGCCTCAGGGCCTGACAGGAGCACGTCGCCGACTTTCAAGCCGTTGGGTGCAATGATATAAGCTTTTGCGCCGTCTTTGTAGTAGAGAAGGGCGATACGGGCCGAACGGTTGGGATCGTACTCGATGCTCTTTACTACTGCGGGGACGCCGTCCTTGTTTCTCTTAAAGTCAATGAAGCGGTATTTGCGCTTGTGGCCACCACCAAGGTAACGGGTGGTGAGATGACCTTCGGCGTTGCGGCCGCCTGAGGCCCTTTTGCCGACTGTAAGAGATTTTTCCGGTGTTGTAGCAGTGATGGTACCTTTGAAAACACCGATAACCTTGTGACGCTGCCCAGGGGTAGTGGGCTTAAATTTTCTTACTGCCATGTTATTTTTAGATGTTGCTGTAGAAGTCAATGTTCTGACCGTCGGCCAGGTCTACGATGGCTTTCTTCCAGGCATCGGTCTTGCCGCGAAGCAGGCCGGTCTTGGTACAGCGTGACATGTTCTTGGAACGGACATTGTTAGTGTTG
>JAIDUY010000300.1 GCA_029059965.1 Muribaculaceae bacterium | reverse complement strand
TCCTTCATCACAAGACAAAAATCACTCAGAGATATGCGACCCCAGCATTAACAAATATTGGGGAACCGGCTCTTAATTGATGAAAAAACGGCGCAGGCTCATATAGAGGGCGTGCAGCGGAAGCCCCATGACGTTGTAGTAGCATCCGTTGATGCCGCTGATGCCGATAGCTCCTATCCATTCCTGAATGCCGTATGCCCCGGCCTTGTCGAAGGGACGGTAGAGATCGACGTACTGCTCTATCTCCTGCTCGGAGAGCGGACAGAAAGTCACCTCGGTCGATTCGGCGAAGGATTCGGAGCGGTCGCTCATTGTGAGGGAGACACCTGTCACGACGGTGTGCGTGTGCCCCGACAGTCGTCGCAGCATGGCTATCGCCTCGTCGCGGCCCCGGGGCTTGCCGAGGATGGTTCCGCCGTCGATGACGACCGTATCGGCCGTTATGATGAGTTCGTCGTCGTTGATGTCGTCCTTATATGCATCGGCCTTGAGCTTGGACAGATAGACGGGCACCTCGGCGGCTGCCATGCCGTCGGGCCAGGTCTCGTCGACCTCCTTGCTACGGGCAATTTCGAATCTGCGGAGCACCATGCCGAGGAGCTCGCGCCTTCTGGGCGAGTTGGAGGCCAGAAGGACTTTGACGCCGTTCATTGCGGCTGAAGGAAGCGGCGGCAGGATGCTGCCGCCGACAGTATTGCAAGATTGGGAGTTTACCATCCGAAAGCTTTGACATCGTCCAGCCAGTGGCCGTTTACTTTAAGAATTTCCTCAAGGAGCTCGCGCGCCACGCCGTAGCCGCCGTTGGCCGCCGTGATGAAGCATGCCTCGTTCTTGACCTCGGGTGCGGCGTCGCGTGGAGCGACAGCGAGACCTGCTTCCCTCATTGGCGGCAGGTCGGGTATATCATCGCCGACAAAGGCCACCTGCGAGGGCTCGAGCCCGTTCTGCTCCATCCAGCTGCGGAACACGGGCAACTTCTGCGAGGCTCCCAGAAAGACGTCGTGAATGCCGAGCAAGGCGAAGCGTGCACGGATATTCTCGGTGCGGGCGCCGCTGATGATGGCCATCTTGATTCCACAGCGTGCTGCAAGCTGCATTGCGTAGCCGTCCTTGATGTTGACCATGCGCTGCGGTTCGCCGTCGGGCGACATGGGGACTGTGTTGGGCGACAGGACGCCGTCGACGTCGAAGGCTACCGCCTTGATTTGCGAAATATTATAGTCTATACGGCTCATCGGTCGTTCTTATATGAATCTGTAATCAGTTTGCTCAGCGTCCTGTAGACGGGTCTGAGGTCGTCGGGGAGCCTCTGCTCCTGACTGCGCATCACCTCGCTGTCGCCACGCCTTGCGGGGCCTGTCTGCGCCGCCTCGGGGCCGATTTCGAAGGCCTTGTCGACGGTGGCACGAACAAGCGGCTCGACGACATCGAGCGGGAGGCCGTCGGCGCCCAATATGCGTCCTGTCTCGGCCAGCAGTATGTTGACGAAATTATTGGCGAAGACTCCGGCGATGTGGAGGGTGCGTCGGCGGTTCTCGTCGGCGTGGTGCAGACGCATGCCGAGAGCCGAGGCAAGCCTATCGGCCATGCGGAGCGAATCGGGGTCGGAGGCTTCGGTGAACACGGGAATGCGGCTGAAATCGACCGCTGTCCCCTTGGTGAAGGACTGGAGCGGATAGAGGACGCCCACACGGCTGCTCATCGGGGCGAGGGCCGACATGCCGACCGTTCCGGAAGTGAGCAGGCACAGCGGGTCGCCGGGAATGCGGCCTATTTCTTCGGCCACGCGTGCGATGGCGGCATCGGCCACGCTGACGATGACGATGTCGGGAGATGTTGAGGCTATATCGCCGAAAGCCATGGCTTTGCTGCCAACAGCAGCGGCAAGGCTTCGGGCGGAGTCAAGCGAGCGGTTAGCAATGGCTGTAAGACAGAAGCCGGGCGCCGCCGCAAGAGCCGCCGCAAGGTGCGAGGCGACATTGCCGGTACCGACAAGGACTATTCCGACAGGCGTGGGCGTCATTGCCTCACTCATCGGTCTGAGCCTGATTCCACGTTCCGATGTGTACTTTCTCCCACAGGAGCTTGGAGGGGTCGACGGGGCGGCGTGTCTCGGCCGAGTAGCCGAAGGTCATGATGCACTCCACGGTCATGTCGGCGGGGATGCCGAGAGCTTCCTGAATGCAGACCTCGGAGGGTTCGCCGTCGGCGGCATAGCGGTTGCGCACCTGAATCCAGCAGGAGCCTATTCCGAGGTCGGCGGCCTGGAGTTGCATGAATTCTGCGGCCAGGGATGCATCCTCGACGAAGACGTCGCTGCGTGCGGGCGAGGCTGTGACTACGACGGCGAAGGCCGCATTGCGGACGCTCGCGGTGCCGTTGGGCTTGCACTGGGCAAGGCGTTCAAGCATTTCGGGGTCTTCGACGACGACGAACTGCCAGGGGCGCGCGCTCTTGGAACTTGGCGCAAGCAGGGCAGCCTCGAGAATGGTCTTCACATCTTCGGGGTCGACTTTACGGTCGGTGTACCTGCGGATGCTGTGGCGCTCGAGAAGCAATTGATGAAGTGATTCCATGATTTTGAATTCGGTTGTATGCGGGACGAGCCGCATAAGAGGGGGCTAAGTATGACAATCAGCGCCGGCATACCCATGCCGAGGGGAAGAGCTCGTAGATGCCCTGCTGGCGTGCTTCGCTTGTGAGGGCTGCAGCGTCGGAGCCAGTCCTGGCATAGACGCGGATTCTTCCCTGACTCTCAAGGACATTGAGGCCGGATATGCGGTTGCTGTAAGCGTTAATGAATGTTTCGGCCTCAGCACGCGACGCGAAAGATGCCACCACGAGGCAGTAGGGGCCGTCGGTCTGTTCCGCTGTTTCGGGGCGGCTTTCGCGGGCGGCGCTTTCCTCGCTTCGCACAGGGCGGACACGGGCTTCGTCGACGCCGTCGGCAGGCGTGTTGACAACGAGGACGAGGGGCGCCTCGACTGCCGTGCCGGCGACTGAAGCGTCGAGGACGTGGCGGGCGGCGGGGTTCACGGATGCCATGGAGGGGCTGTCGGCATTGCTATCGGAGAGGCGGTTCACAAATCCGGACACAAGCGCCACGATGGCGAACACGGCGATTGCAGCTGCCGTGGAGGCTGCGATGCGGACACTGCGCGAGAAGATTTCGCGACGGTGTACTACGGATGTTTCGACCTCCGCGGCGGCTGCGGCGGTGGCGCCTGCAGCGGCGGCTTCGCGCACGGGAGCGTCGAGCGGGCGCAGCATCAGCGGTTCAAGCCATCCGCAGGCGAGGCTGTCGACAAAATTGTCGGAGGCCGTGCATGCTATGGTGCCGGAGGATGCGAGGCGAAGCGTGCATACGTTGCTGAATTCGTAGCGACCCTGACGCAGAAGTGTGTTCTCAATTTCGGCAGCATCGGTTTCGATGCGTCGGCGCGCTTCGTCGGCGGTCATGGACTCGCGGCGGACAATGGAATCTATCAGGCAGTCGGACGATGCCACTTGCGCGTCGTGCTCGAAGACAATGCGAATCGACGGAGGCGTAATCAGGTGATTGACCGCGTCGTACGATGCCGGAATCAGCAGCCGTTCGAATACGCCAAGGCCGGCAATCGCTATTGCGCGGCAGCCGGGCAGCAGATGGGCGATATGTAAGGCCGTGATATTCACAATGCAAATTTACACATTTTTCTGCAATTGACAAAAGATTTCGGGTGGCAGGTTTTAGGTGTTAGGCGTAGGGGGGAAGGGGAGAATTGAGAATTTAAAATGCATAATGCATAATTAACGAGGATTTATTGAGAATTGAGAATTTAAAATGCATAATGCATAATTAACGAGGATTTATTGAGAATTTTGAATGTATAATTTATGACGAATGCGGGCGCGGTCCTGTGG
>JAIDUY010000030.1 GCA_029059965.1 Muribaculaceae bacterium | reverse complement strand
AACACGAGGTCGCCGCGCATGAAGGCGAGCACCTGGTCGTCGTCTTTCTCCCACAGTTTGCGGATGGGTTTGGACTGGAAGTTGTGCACGCGGCTGACGAGGCTTATCATCGCGTTGTCGAAGGCGTTCAGGAAGCGGTACTGGAGGTCTTCGCGGTCGACGAGGTCCCACTGGCGGCGTGCGTACTTGTAGCTCCAGCCGTTGCCCTCGCGGGGGAAGTCGATCCACTCGGGATGTCCGAACTCGTTGCCCATGAAGTTGAGGTAGCCGCCGTTGATGGAGGCCAGCGTCACCAGGCGTATCATCTTGTGCAGGGCGATGCCGCGCGCCACGTCGGGGTCGGGGTCGCCGGTCATCATGTGCCAGTACATCTGGTCGTCTATAAGGCGGAATATCACCGTCTTGTCGCCCACCAGAGCCTGGTCGTGGCTCTCGACGTAGGAAATCGTCTTCTCGTCGGCGCGGCGGTTGGTGAGCTCCCAGAAGATGGAAGTCGGGTGCCAGTCCTCGTCGCGCTTCTCCTTGAGGGTCTTGATCCAGTAGTCGGGTATGCCCATGGCCATGCGGTAGTCGAATCCGATGCCGCCGTCGCGCACGGGCAGCGCCAGGCCGGGCATGCCGCTCATTTCCTCGGCGATGGTTATTGCATGGGGATTGACCTCGTGTATGAGCTTGTTGGCGAGGGTGAGGTAGACGATGGCGTCGGTGTCCTCGGCGCCGTTGTAGTAGTCCTCGTAAGTGCTGAAGGACTTGCCGAGTCCGTGGTCGTAGTAGAGCATCGAGGTGACGCCGTCGAAGCGGAAGCCGTCGAAGTGGTAGTCCTCGAGCCAGTACTTGCAGTTGGACAGCAGGAAGTGCATCACTTCGTTCTTGCCGTAGTCGAAGCAGAGCGAGTCCCATGCGGGATGGTTGCGGCGTCCGGGGTCGGCGTGGAAGTACTGGTCGGCGCTGCCGTCCTGACGCGCGAGGCCCTCGTTCTCGTTCTTGACGGCATGGCTGTGGACGATGTCCATGATGACGGCGATGCCGCGGCTGTGGGCATCGTCGATGAGCTTCTTCAGGTCCTCGGGCGAGCCGAAGCGGCTGGACGGAGCGAAGAAGTTGCTCACATGATAGCCGAAGCTGCCGTAGTAGGGATGCTCCTGGATAGCCATAATCTGGATGGCGTTGTAGCCGTCGGCCTCGATGCGCGGCAGGACGTTACGGCGAAATTCCTCGTATGTCCCCACCCGTTCCTCCTGCTGCGCCATGCCGATATGGCATTCATAGATCAGCAGAGGCGCCACGTCGGGGCGGAAGCCCTTGTCGGTCCAGCGGAAAGGCCTGGCGGGAGCGTGGATTTCGGCCGAGAAGATGTGGGTCACGGGGTCCTGCACCACACGGTCGGCATAAGCCGGAATGCGCTCGCCGCTGCCGCCGTCCCAGCGCACCAGCAGCTTGTAGTGCTGGCCGTCGGCCATGGCCGACGCCGGGAACTTGCCCTCCCACACGCCGTTGCCGATATTGCTCAGGCCGTATTCGGGTCGTTCCTCCCAGCCGCTGAAGTCGCCGATGAGGGCGACGGAGGTGGCATTAGGCGCCCATTCGCGGAATATCCAGCTACCGTCGCCATTATGGTGAAGGCCGAAATAGCGGTGGCCGTTGGCGAAGTCCACAAGCGAGCCGGCCTCGCCCGTCAGTTCGCGTTCCTTGCGGACGGCGTCTTGATGCCGTCCCTCGATGGCTGCCGCGAAAGGTTCCAGCCAGGGGTCATTTTTGAGGATGTTGAGAGTTTTTTTCTTAGCCATCGTGTGTGTTTATGTCAGGTTATGAATTGTACTTACTGTTCAGTCGGAACGCCTGCCGGCAGACATTGTTGCCGGCGCTCAGCCTTTTCGGCCGAAGTCGGCGGGAATCTCGCCCCAGCGCTCGGTGTCCCATTTTACAATGGGATTGGGAATGTTATGGGTCGCAATCCAGGCATCGGCGCGCTCGAGGAGGTCGAGCACGGCTGCCGTGGCATTGTTGCGCTCCAGAAGCGTCTTGCTGTGGCGGCGCCGCAGCCACGACAGAGCCGTGCGGCTGTCGGAATAAATGGTTGTCGACGAGTCGCCGCCGCGGGCAAGCAGGGCGCCGATATGGATAAGCGCCAGATACTCGGCAATATTGTTGGTGCCCGTCAGCGAGCCGTCGGCACCGCGGCGGAATATTTCCTGCCCAGTGGCGATGTCCACGGCACGGTACTCCATCTTGCCGGGATTGCCCGAACAGGCACCGTCGACGGCTATGCCCGACTGCGGACGGTCGGGGGCGTGAGGCGCCGCGGTCTTTGCCTTGGCGGTGCCGCTCACTATGGCGCGCATCAGGTCGAGCTGCGCCGAAGGGTCGCCGCGATAGGCCGCCGTTGCCTCCTGGATGGTGTCGTAGCTCTTGTAGCGGGCGTTGGGATAGTTCTTTATCTGCAGCTGGCACTCGGTCCAGCTGTCGTAGATGCCGGGGTCGACGCCGACCCAGACCACATAGTATTTCTTCTTCTTTACAGCCATTACGAGAACTGAAGGAAAAGACTTATATCGACCGGCCGGATGCCTAACAGACGGGCAACGCGGCTGTTGACGCACTTGCCGAGGAAGGTCACCGCGCCGTGACGAAGCCCGCAGTTGAGCTTCAGCGCATTGGCCACGCCGTCGCAGACGAGTATCTCGTCAAGCATACTCACGAAAGTATTGCTCAGAGCCATCGCCACGGTGCGCGGCACGGCATTGCCGGCGTTGATGTAGCACATGCGCACGGGCGAGCCCGGACGGGCGTCGGAGGGCGACGCAAGGTCGAGGTCGACGACCGGCATGGCCGGGAAGGCCGACCCGGGCGCGTCGGAGAGGTCGAAACTGATTACGCCCTTCTTCATCACGTCCATCATAGCCGAATCCACCACCCCGCAACGGGGCGAAGTGTCGGTGGCGATGACGATGTCGGCCGAAGCCAATGCCTTCTCGAATACCCGCGGATGCAGACTGCTGCCGATGGCTCCCGGGCCAAGGCGCTCCAGAGCCGAGCGCAGGCGGTAGATATCGTTGTCGAAAATTCTCACAGTCGCCCCGAGGCCGATTGCAGACGAGCCTGCCGCCACGGCGGCCATGTCGGAGCCGATAATCATCACCTCGCAGGGCACGATTCCGGCGACGCCACCCAGCAGGATGCCCTTGCCGTGGATGGCGTCGGCAAGCAGCGACGATGCTATGGCCACGGCTGCGCGGCCGTCGATTTCGTGGAGGATGTCGGCGAAGGGACGCTGTCCGCCGGCGTCGGCTATGCAGTCCAGCGCGATGGTGATTATATGGCGGTGCAGCAGACACTCGAGCCCTGCCGCCGCCTCGGGCACGCAGTGCAAGAAGGTCAGCAGCAGCGCCCCTCGGCGCATCAGGCGCGCGTCGGCCACATCTATAGCAGGAAGATACACCACGATATCGCCGCCGAAAGCCTCGGCACGGTCGACGATTTCAACCCCGCAGCGCGTGTAGGCCTCGTCGGAATAATGAATATGCGAGGCCGCGCCGCGCTCCATCCTGACTTTGAAACCCCGCTGCACGAGTTGTGCCGCGCCTTCAGGCGTCAGGGGGAAACGGTGTTCGTTGTCCGAACGGCTCGCGGGCAGGCCGACGACGGCTGCACGCTCCACCGCAGCTTCGCGCAGAGCCTGTTCGAGAGGTGTTGGTGCATCCATATCTCAGCAGTTGATAGAGTTGGATAAAAATTCGGCAATAAAAGCCTCGGCCGTGGCTTCGACCTCGGCCACGGTCTCCAGACGGGTGGCATCGAACACCGCATGAGCGCGCGAATAAGCATCCTCGCGGGCACGCATCAGTTCGTCGACCCTGTCGGACAGAGCCTTGCCTTCCAGCCCGTCGACCAGCGGGCGCTTGCCCGGAGCCTCGGTCAGCCGCCTCAGCAGACGACCGCGCTCGGCAGTGAGCAGCACCACCGTACCGGCGGCAAGCATACGCTCCATGTTGTCGCCGTAGCAGGGAGTCCCCCCGCCGCAGGCCACCACAACATTTTCGGCCTCGCACAGCTGAGCCAGCGCCTCGGCCTCGGCCTGCCGGAAAGCATCGGAGCGCCCGGCGGCGAAAGCCTCGGACGCCGTGCAGCCCAGCCGCGCCTCGGCGGCATCGTCGAGGTCGACGAAACGCAGTCCGTCGACACGTGCCGCCAGCGCACGGCCGAGAGTGCTCTTGCCGGTGCCCATGAAGCCGGTCAGGAAAACCGGACGCATAGCCCTGTGCTCCGTAGTCTTACTTATTGTCGGCCTGTTTCTGCAGCAGGTCGCGGATTTCGGTCAGCAAAACCTCCTCCTTGCTCGGAGCCGGAGGAGCGGCGGGTGCGGCCTCCTCTTTCTTCTTGAACTTCATGATGACGCGAAGAGCCACGAAGATGCTGAAGGCAATGATGAGGAAATCCACAATGTTCTGGATGAAGACGCCATAATTGACGGCGACCTCGGCTATTGCGACGCCGTCGACGCCCGTCGAGGCCGGAGTGATGACATACTTGAGGTTGGTGAAACCCTGGCCGCCGGTCAGGATGGAGATGACGGGCATCAGGACATCATTCACCAGCGAGCTTACAATCTTGCCGAATGCACCGCCAACGATAACACCGACAGCCATGTCGATGATTTTGCCTTTCATGGCAAACTCTTTGAAATCGGACAGAAATTTGT
>JAIDUY010000003.1 GCA_029059965.1 Muribaculaceae bacterium | reverse complement strand
TGCCACCACGATGTCGGCGGCGGCGTAGGCCACGGCCATGTCGGATATGAATGCCGATGCCTTGAGATTGGGCAGGGCGGCCTTGTCGGCAATGGCGGCGCAGCGTTCGGCGTCGGACTTGCCTGTCTGCCACATGACGGAGAAGGGCGCCGAGGCCATGGCTCCGCTTTCGACGGCCGCGGCGACGGCGTTGTTGAGGGTGCGGGCGCCGAGGCTGCCGCCCACGACGAGTACGAGCAGGCGGTCGGGGTCGAAGCCCATGGCCTTCTTGGCTTCGGGACGGCTCAGGGAGCACTCGCACAGCCCTTTGCGCACGGGGTTGCCGGTCAGGGTGATGACCTCGGCGGGGAAGAAGCGTTCCATGCCCTCGTAGGCGGTGCATATGCAGCGAGCCTTCTTTGCCAGAAGCTTGTTGGTGACACCGGCGTAGGAATTCTGCTCCTGCAGGAGCGTGGGCACACCGGCACGCTGCGCGGCCTTGAGGATGGGGCCGCTGGCGTAGCCGCCGACGCCGACGGCGATGTCGGGACGGAAGTCGCGCACAAGCTTGCGGGCGCGGAACATGCTGCGCATCAGCTTGATGATTACGCCTATGTTGCGCCACAGACGCTTGCGGTCGAATCCCGCCACGGGGAGTCCGACGATTTCGTAGCCCGCGGCGGGCACGCGCTCCATCTCCATGCGGTTTTCGGCGCCGACGAACAGAATCTCGGCGTCGGGGTGGCGCCGGCGTACGGCGTCGGCTATGGAGAGTGCGGGGAAGATGTGTCCTCCGGTGCCTCCGCCGCTGATGAGGATGCGGGGGGCGTGGCTTTCGGTCTGTTTCATTGCTTGTCGGATTCGGTTGATGAGGGCAGGAGCATTGCGGGGTTGTCGGCCACGGCGGAGTCGGGCAGGAGGTCCTGCTCGTGGCGTGCCTCGGCGCGGGTGTCGGTCACACGCACGGCATGGCGTGCCACCGAGAGCATGATGCCGAAGGCCATGCTCGTGGCCAGCACGGAGATACCGCCCTTGCTGATGAGTGGCAGCGGCTGTCCCGACACGGGGAACACGCCCGACACGATGGCCATGTGGTAGAGCGCCTGGAAGACTATGGTGAAGGCGCAGCCCATGGCGAGCACCGCCGGCAGGGTCTGCTTGAAGCGCATGGTGAGCTTGGCGCTTCGGCCGAGTATCCACATGTAGACGCCAAGGATAAGCAGTCCGGCGAAGAGGCCGAGCTCCTCGATGACTATGGCGAAGATATAGTCGGAGTATGCCAGGGGCAGGCGTGCGTTCTCGCGCGAGCGTCCCACGCCCACGCCGATGAGGCCGCCGTGAGCCTGGGCGATGTAGCTGAGCTGCTCCTGCTGCTTGTCGGTGGAGAATGGCTCGAGGTGTTTGTTGGGCCGCAGATGGTTTGTGATGCGGCTGTTCCACACCGTGCCGCGGCCGGCGCCGACGATGCTGTCGGTCCGGGTGCCGTTGAGAGCGGCCACGCGCTCCTGACGCTCGGTGACGGCGGGGTCGGGCTTGCTGGTCATCTTCAGCACCAGAGCTGTGCCGCCGAGGACGCCGAAAATGAGCATGCACAGCATTATCTTCTTGAGGCTCATGCCGCCGATGAGCATCATCGAGAAGCCTATGGCGCAGACGATGAGCGTGTTCGACAGGCCGTGCTCGAACAGCAGGCCTGCGCAGACGGTCAGGAAAATCATGCTGTACCACATGCCGCGGGTGGTGACGTCGCGTTTGTTCTTGCCTTTCTGCTGGTTACGGGTCAGAATCCAGGCCATGCCCAGGGCCACGGCCAGCTTGAGCATGTCGGCCGGCAGCAGCTGTATGCCGGCGATGTTGATGGCTCGCTTGGCGTAGTTGATGGTTCCTTCAGAGCCTGCGAAATGCACCATCACCATC
>JAIDUY010000299.1 GCA_029059965.1 Muribaculaceae bacterium | reverse complement strand
ACGCTCGTTCATCACAAGACAAAAATCACTCAGAGATATGCGACCCCAGCATTAACAAATATTGGGGAACCGGCTCTAATACAGACGCCCCCGCATCGGACCATGCGGGGGCGTCTGTATTATATCAGATGTATGGAGTCGCTCAGCGCACGATTACTTTTTCGGCGCCGGATGCTGTGCGGCGGATGTAGAGGCCGGCGGCGCCGGGAGCCTGGGGCAGCGCGATGCCGTCGATGGTGAACCATGCCTCGGTGCCTTCAGCGGGAGCGACCACGGGAGTGTCGACGCCTGCCTCACCTTTGGTGTAGAGCACCTCGATGCCGGGAATCTCGATGTGGCCGGTGGACTTGGTCGGGTCCTTGAGGGTCACGGCCAGCGAGATGAACTCGATGGGGTAGATGCCGGCGTCGGTGGTGTCGAAGTGGTCGGCGAAGGGGATTACCCAAGTGGTGGTGCCTTCGGCGGCGAACTCCGAGGTGGATACGTTGGTGGACACGCGCTGGTTGGCGGCGCGGAATGTCACTGCGATCTGCGAAGGATTGACGGTGGCGTTCTGGACGCGAATCTGGATGGCGTCGGGACGGGCGGTGAGATTCTTACGGTCGTTGAGGGTGATTTTGGAGCCGCGGTTGGAGCTGCCCATGGTGTAGTCGAACATGAATCCGTGTTCCATCGGTGTGGCTGTCACGGACGACACGAGGGTCTTCTTGATTTCCCATGCCTCGGAGTCCTCCTCGACGGGAATGATGTCGCCGGGGATGCTCTCGACGGTCACGTTGAGGGCGAATGTCATCTCGCCGCGTGTGCCTGTCACGGTGCAGCTGCCCGGGGCGACGGGGTGCACGGTGCCTTCGTCGTCGACGGTGGCCACGGCCACGTCGCTGCTCTGCCAGTCGAAAGCCAGAGGGCTTACTGCCACGGTGTTGCCGTTGACTGTAGCCTCTAGTTCGATGGTGTAGTCGCTGGTATTGTCAAGAAGCACGGCCTCGAGACGGGGCTTCACCTCGGTGGGAGTGATGTAGACGGGGATTTTGGCCGCTGTGGCATTGCCGAAGCTTGCCGTAAGCACGCCGTGCACGGTGCCGGTGGCAAGGAGGGTCTTGCCGTCGCCGACGATTTCGCCGAGAGTCTCGGGGCAGGAAAGGGTGAAGTCCTTGAAGTCGTTGTCGATGAGAACGCCTGCGGCGTTGAAGGCGAATACGCGGGGATTGTAGATGCCCATCTGGGGAGCGTCGAAGCGCCAGTCGGCGAATGCGAGGCTTGCCACTTCGGTGTCGGTCACATTGCCCTCGACCACTGCGAAGATGCCGTTGCCCACGGCGCGCTCGTTGCCGTCGGAGCACTTGTTGCGCACGCCCAGGGCGGCGGTGTAGAGTGTGGAGGAGCCGCCGCCGTCGAGGTTGACGGCTTCGGCAGCGCCGGCGCGTATCATAAGGTCGCCGAGCATGCCGGTGCTGACGCCGCGCGAGGCGCCGCGACCGTCGACAACCATCATTATAATAGTGTTGCCGTCGGCCGACACGCCGATGCCCGTGCGGGGATGGCGGTCGATGGCGTCGCCGCGTTCAGCCTCGCTGTTGAGGTTGACGCCGCCGCCGACGTTCTTTGGATTGCCGCTGACAATTTCCATGGGGGTGATGCGCTCGCCCTCGGGAGTGGTGATGACCTGGTCGAGGGTCACGATGTCGCCCACGGCCAGACCGTCGATGAAGGAGCGCGCGTTGCCGCGGGCCATGAGCACGCAGCCGTCGGCGGGAATGCGGGTGTCGCCGGTGGAGGTGGCCGTGGAGGTCACTTCGATGCGGAATGTGCCGCCGGTGACGTAGGCGTCGCCTTCGACAAGGCGTCCGGTCACTTCGGAACAGGCTCCGGCGAACTGGCCCTGGCAGGGCGATGTCCAGCCGCGGGTGGTGTAGAGGGTCACGGCGTTGTTGGAGGCGTCAACGTTGATGCCGCGGAAGGGCACGGAGGCGTCGCCGGCGCTGGCTGTGCCGTTGTGCCAGCTCAGGCGGCACACGCGGGCTATGCCCTCGGCGTCGACGCTGAACTGATAGCCGCTGCCGCTGCTCTTGTAGACCTCGCCGCCCACGGCTGCCGAGTAGGTGGGCGTGCCCACGAGGCTGGTGCCGTCGGTGGCTTTGCCGCCCGTCCAGTAGAAGTCGGCATTGGTGCCGGCGAAATAGAGATGCTCGTCGTCCGAGGCGTTCTGGGCCATCAGCGAGGTACGGTTTGTGCCGGCGATTTTGCCGCCGGGGCATATGGAGTGCAGCGATACGCCCGGCGTGGTTTTGTCGATAGTGAGATAGAATACGTCAAGAGGAGCTACGCCCGTGAGGTGCAGCTGGGTCTGTGTTGTGCCCGGACCTACGGGAGCATGGAAAATGGTGTCGATTGTAAGCACTTCGCCACCCAACTCGATGGTAGACTTCTGTGCCGAAGCGCCCAGCGCGAGAGCAAGAGCCGCAAGGGTAAATAGTTGTTTTTTCATGGTTGAGAATGGTTAGTATAGGTGCAAAGATAGTATTTTTTTGTCCGCGCGCCAAATTTTTGCTAATTTTGCGCCAAACACGCTCCAATGAAAACGTCAGTACTCATACGGTTCATCATTCTCGGACTGCTCTGGTTCGGCCTCGTGTGCTATATCGTGGCTCATGCTCCGCTGACATTGTACACGATTTTCATAATTGTAGCCTCCGGCATCATTGTGTTCGTGCCTATGTATAAAAAATACGTCAAGAAATGAGCGTTTTGCCCGAAACTCCTCTGCTCGACACCATAAATTCGCCTGCCGACCTGCGCAAGCTTCCGGTGGATAGTCTGCCGCAGCTTTGCGAGGAAATCCGTAAGTTTTTGATATATAGTCTTGCGGACAATCCCGGCCACTTCGCGTCCAGCATGGGCGCCGTCGAACTGACAGTTGCCCTGCACTATGTGTTCGACACCCCGGACGACCGTCTGGTGTGGGACGTCGGCCATCAGGCCTACGGTCACAAGCTCCTGACCGGCCGCCGCGAATCCTTCGCCGGCAACCGCCGCAAGGACGGCCTGAGCGGCTTCCCCAACCCCGACGAAAGCGAGTACGACACCTTCGCCGCCGGGCACGCCTCGAACTCCATCTCGGCTGCGCTGGGCATGGCCATAGCCTCGCGGCTCAAGAACGAGACCCCCAGGCGCAACGTCGTGGCCATCGTCGGCGACGCTTCCATCAGCGGCGGCCTTGCCTTCGAGGGCATAAACAACGCCGCCAACACCCCGAACAACCTGCTCATCGTCCTCAACGACAACGACATGAGCATCGACAATAACGTAGGCTCCCTCAACTCCTACCTGTCGCGCATGACGACATCGCGCAAGTACAACGACCTGCGTTACAAGGCATTCAAGCTCATGCGCCGCTTGCACCTCGTCAGCGACCGCCGACGCGGCGCCATGCTCCGCTTCAACAACAGCCTCAAGAGCCTTCTCACACGCCAGCAGAATATCTTCGAGGGTCTCAACATACGCTATTTCGGACCTTTCGACGGCCACGATGTCACCGAGATAGTGCGTGTGCTCAGCGACATACGCGACATGGAAGGCCCGCGTATCCTGCATCTGCGCACCATCAAGGGCAAAGGATACGCCCCCGCCGAGGCCGACCCCGCACACTGGCACGCCCCCGGCCGCTTCGACCCCGAGACAGGCCGCCGCGCCACGGGTAACACCGAAGGCAAGCCCCTCAAATATCAGGACGTTTTCGGCAACACCCTTCTCGAACTCGCCCGCAAGGACGACAGGATTGTCGCCATCACGGCAGCCATGCTCAGCGGCACCTCGGTAAGCACACTGCAGGCAGAGATTCCCGAGCGCGTCTTCGACGTCGGCATATCCGAAGGCCATGCCGTCACCTTCGCCGGAGGCCTCGCCAAGGACGGCATGAAGCCCTTCGCGGCCATCTACTCGAGCTTCCTGCAGCGCGGCTACGACCACATCATCCACGACGTGGCACTGCACCGCCTGCCCGTAACATTCTGCATAGACCGCGCCGGACTCGTCGGCGAGGACGGCGCCACCCACCACGGCGCCTACGACCTTGCCTATCTGCGGACCGTCCCCGGCATGACCATAGCCGCTCCGCGCGACGAGCACGCCCTGCGCAACCTCCTCTTCACAGCCGCCACCACCGATCACGGCCCCTTCGCCATACGCTATCCGCGAGGCAGCGGCAAGCTCGTCGACTGGCGCAACGAGATGCACCTCGTCGAGGAGGGCAGGGGAGAGACGCTCCGCGAGGGCGCTGACATCACCGTCCTCACCCTCGGTCCCGTCTCCGACGACGCCCTTGCGGCAGCAGAACGCGCCGCAGCCGACGGCGTCGAGGCCGAAGTGACCGACATGGTATTCCTCAAGCCCCTCGACACGGACATACTCCGCCGCGTGGCAGCCAAAGGCAAGCCCGTCATCACCGTCGAGGACGGCACCGTAAACGGCGGCCTCGGTGGAGCCGTGGCCGAATGGATGGCCGACCACGCTCCCGGCGTCAAGGTGGTGCGCCTCGGCATTCCCGACCGCTTCATCCCGCAGGCCACCCCCGCCGAGCAGCACCTCATGTGCGGATTCGACCCCGACAGCATCTACAGTACAATCCTCAAAACGGCCGGGCGATGAAGATAGTGATTGCCGGAGCCGGAGAAGTAGGCTCGCACCTCGCAAAGCTCCTTTCGAACGAGGAACAGGACATCCTGCTGCTCGACACCGACCAGGAGAAGCTGGCATCGCTCGACGCCAACTATAACCTTATGACCGTCGTGGGCAATCCGACATCCTTCGCCGCACTGCGCGAGGCCGGTGCCGGCGACTGCGACCTCTTCATAGCCGTCACCCCCTACGAGAGCAACAACATAGTGGCCTGCTCAATAGCCAAGAATCTCGGAGCACAGACAACGGTGGCGCGCATCGATACCTACGACTTCATGAACCCGTCCAACGCCGCCCACGTGCGTCACATGGGCGTCGACAGGGTCATCTATCCCGAGCATCTCGCCGCCGAGGAAATCATCACATCGCTGCGCCGCTCCTGGGCCCGCAACTGGTTCGAGCTCCACGACGGATGCATCATGCTGGCGGGCGTCAAGCTCCGCGAGGGCGCACCCCTGGCCGGAATACAGCTCAAGGACTTCGCCTTCGGACACCGCAACTTCCACGTCGCGGCCATCAAGCGCAACCACGAGACCATCATCCCGCGCGGCGACGACTACATGCAGGTGGGCGACATCCTCTACTTCACCACCACACGCGAGCACATCGGCGACCTGCCCGGCATGTGCGGCAAGACCGAGCACCGCATCCGCCGCGTCCTCATCATGGGCGGCTCGAAGATGGCCATACGCCTGGTCAACCTCGCCGGCGACCGTTTCCGCTTCAAAATTATCGAGAAAGACCTCGAACTGTGCCGCAAGCTGCCGCAGAAGTGTCCCGACTGCGAGATTATCCACGGCGACGCCCGCGACACCGAGCTCCTTGCCGACATAGGCATCGACGAGTTCGACGCTTTCGCCGCCTTGACCGACAGCTCTGAGGCAAACATCCTTACTTGCCTGACGGCAAAGGAGATGGGCGTCAAGAAAACGATTGCCAACGTCGAGAACATACAGTTTATCTCGCAGGCCGAGAACCTCAACATCGGCACTGTGGTGAACAAGAAACTGCTGGCCTCGAGCTCCATATTCCAGCTGCTTCTCGACGCCGATTCGAGCACCAGCAAGTGCCTCGCCCTTGCCGACGCCGAGGTCGCCGAGCTCGAAATCAAGCCCAAGTCGAAGCTCGCCGGCACCCCCGTCAAGGACCTGAAACTCTCGCGCCAGATGACACTCGCCGGCCTGATACGCAACGGCGAGGGTATGCTCATTACAGGCGGTACCGTGCTCCAGGCGGGCGACCGCGTCGTGGTCTTCTGCCTTGCAGGCTCGCTGCACAAGGTGGAGAAAATGTTCAACTGATATGCTTAGCGCCAACAAACGCCGACTCCTCAACCTGCCTATGCTCCAGCGCATTGTGGGCTGGCTGCTTGGCATAGAGGGCATATTCCTGCTCTTTCCCGCCGGCGTGAGCGCCCTCTACGGCGAGAGCGACTGGATTCCGTTCGCATCCACCGCCGCTGTGACGCTGCTCACCGGCATGGTGCTGGCGCGGACGGCACGCCCCAAGCTGTCGCACATGGGCAAGCGCGACGGATTCCTGCTCACGGCCTCGGTCTGGGTGGTGTTCTCGTTCTTCGGCCTGATTCCCTTCCTTTTCTGCTCGCGCCCGCTGTCGTTCTCGGATGCATTTTTCGAGGCCATGTCGGGCTTCACAACCACGGGAGCCTCGGTTCTCACCAGCGTCGACGGCATGAGCCATGGCGTGCATCTGTGGCGCGCCATGATGCAGTGGATAGGCGGCATGGGTATCATCCTGTTCACCCTCGCCGTCATCCCCATGCTCAACCATTCGGGCGGCATGCAGATGTTCAACGCCGAGGTCACCGGAATCACCCACGACAAAATCCGGCCGCGCATCAGCCAGACCGCCAAGGCCTTGTGGCTGATATACATATCGCTCACCCTCATACTGATAGGTCTGCTGTGGGCCGGCCCGATGAACCTGTTCGAGAGCGTTTGCCACGCCTTCGGCGCCATATCCACCGGCGGCTACTCGACCCACAACGAAGGCATCGGCGCATGGCACGACTCCATCTACGTCAAAGTGGTGCTCATTGTGTTCATGTTCCTCGGCGGTGTCAATTTCGGCTTGATATACAAGGGACTGCGCGGCGATGTCAACGCGCTGCGGCGCAACGACGTGCTGCGCTCCTACATCGGCATCATCGGCGCCTTCCTGCTGGTGTTCGCAGTCACCATAGCCTATCGCGGACAGATGAACGACTGGACCGACGTCACCATCGACCCCCTGTTCCAGATTGTGTCCACGATAACGTCGACGGGCTTCACGGTCACCAACTTCGAGGCATGGGGCCCGCTGGTGCTCGCTTTGACATTCGTGATGATGTTCTTCGGCGCCTGCGCCGGCAGTACCAGCGGCGGCGCAAAGATAGACCGCATACTCTATCTTATGAAAAACGCCCGCAACGAGCTGTACCGCTGCATCTATCCCAACTCGATTCTGTCGGTCAAAGTCAACGAAAAGGTGGTCAGTCCCGACCTTGTCACCAAGGTAATCGCTTTCCTGTGCATTTACATGATGCTCGTCGTGGCGGGCGGCATCGCCCTGGCCGCTTGCGGGGTACCCATCATCGACGCCTTCTTCTCTGCATTCTCGTGCATCTCCAACACAGGTCTCGGTGCCGGTGTGACGGGCTTCGGCGGCAGCTACGACCTCCTGCCCGACTTTGCCAAGTGGGTGCTGAGCCTGCTGATGCTGACGGGACGTCTCGAAATCTTTACTGTTCTGGTTCTGTTCACTTCCGCCTTCTGGCGCCGTTGACCACCGCGCGTACTGCGGGCGGCGCGGCGAAGAAAGCCACAGCGATGCCCGTGGCATCGGCGATAAGGTCGAAGGGGTCGGCGGCACGACCGACGGTGAAGAAGTGCTGGGCGATTTCGTCAAGCCCGCCCGCGACAA
>JAIDUY010000298.1 GCA_029059965.1 Muribaculaceae bacterium | reverse complement strand
CAGAGCGGGGTGGGCGAGGAGCGTCTGCGCCAGTTCGACCTCTTCGTTCAGCTCATGCGCAAGGCTTACGCACGCCGTGTGGGCGAGCTGCGCAAATGGTCGGTCGAAGTCTCGGAGCTCGGACGCGAGGGCGCCATGCGGTTCATCGACTACATGACGCGCCTGCTGCGCGAGAGCTTCCTCAGCCATCTCGCCGACCCGCGTCTGCTGACAATGAACAGGGCTGAGCTGGAATTCGTAAGCCGCTTCTTTCCCTTCATAAACGAGAGAAACATAAGTGACTTCTGCCGCCTGGCCGACGAAGCCCGCCGCGACATCGCGGCCAACGGCAACGCAAAAATGATATTTTTCGATATGGCCGTCCGAGCCATCATGCTGATAAGACGTTGATAACGGCGACATGAAAGACACAGGACGCGAAAGCGGATTTCTGGCCGATGTAGCCCGCTACTATGCCGAGGGCGGAACAGGCAGGCCCGCGCACGAGGACATCGTGTACGTACTCCCCAACAAGCGAGGCGCCATGTTCCTGAAAGAACATGTGCATCACACCATGAAGACAGTGGCTCGCATGCCCCGTCTGATGACCATGCGCAGCTTTCTGAGCAATTACTCGGACTATCCCGAGGCTCCGGCCCGCAACCAGATGTTCCTGCTCTACAACGCCTACCGCAAGGTCATGCGCGGACGCGGCAAAGAAGAAAGCATACGCCCCTTCGACAGTTTCATTTTCTGGGGCGACATGATATTGAGCGACTTCGACGAAATAGACAAGTCGATGGTGAATGCCGCGGAGCTGTTCAGCAACCTACGCAACGTCAAGGAAATACAGGCTGATTATCTTGACGAAGACCAGAAAGAGATTGTCCGCCGCATATGGGGCGAGAGCCGCCTGACAGGTGAGGCCGAACGCTTTTGGCTTCACGTCGGCGACGAACCCGACGGCGAGAGCCTGACCGGCAAGTTCATCTATCTGTGGGACATACTTGCAGAAGTCTACACCGAGTACAAGCAGATGCTGCGCGAGGAACACCTCGCAAGTGTCGGCGACCACTACCGCAACGCCGTCGAGGCAATCCGCCGTATGGGTCCCGACGACATCCCTGCGCATACCCACTACGCCTTTGTGGGGTTCAACGACGCCGGCGTGGCCGAGACACTGATATTCGAAAAACTCAAGCGGCTCGGAGCCGCCAGCTTCTTCTGGGATAATGTGCCTGCGGAGTTTTTCGGCGACAGCGCCGGACGACCGCTCGAACGATTGCGTTCGCTTGCCAAGGCCTTCCCCGCGCCCGAAGACTTCCATCCCGGGGCACGGGAGAGCCGGCCAACGATAGACGTCTATGCCGTTCCCTCCGGCATAGGCCAGGCCAAGAGTGCGGGCGAGATGACTGAAGTACTCGCACGCGAGGGCGCCCTCGACCCCTCGAATGCCATAAACACGGCCATCGTGCTGCCCGAACAGGGACTGCTGCTTCCGCTGCTGTTCTCGATACCCGAAAGCATAGAGTCGCTGAACGTGTCGATGGGACTTTCGTACCGTTCAACTACATTTGCCGCGCTTCTGCAGAGCATCATAAGCATGCAGATGAGGGCGAGGCTGATACACGGCGGCTACCATTACTACTACGAGGATGTCGCCGCGGTGCTCAACCATCCGCACATCCGCTATATAGACAGCACCGGGGCCGACGCCATCCTGAGCGACATCAAGAAAAACCGCCTCTTCAACATAGACGCCCGCGAGCTTGTCGAACACCACAAAAGCTTCGGCAAACTCTTTGCCGTTGTGCACGATCTCGGCAATGTCGAAAGCGTCGCCTCCTATCTTACAGACCTTCTCGACTGGCTCGCGGAATCCCTTGAAAGAGACCACCGTCCTGCCGGAAGCCGCTTCGAGGGCCGAATACTTGATTATTTCCGCTCCGAGACGCGGGCGCTGGCCTCGCTTGCCAGTCACTACGGCATCGACATGGGCGACCGGACATTCATGCGCATGTTCGAGAAAATGCTCAACCACGCAGGCCTGCCCGTGAACGGCACGCCCCTGCGCGGCCTGCAGATACTCGGCGTGCTGGAAACACGCGCTCTCGACTTCGACAACGTCATCTTCCTGTCCATGAACGAGCGGGTGTTCCCGCGCAAGCAGTATCAGCGCACGATGATTCCCAACAGCCTGCGCCGCGGCTTCGGGCTGCCCGAATACGAAAGCCTCGAGTGGACCTACGCCTACTGTTTCTACAGGCTCGTTTCGAGGGCGAAGAGGGTGGCGCTATACTATGATTCGCGGACGGGCGCGACCGGTTCGAGCGAAGCGTCGCGCTACATAACCCAGCTCAAGTATCTGATGCCCGGGTTGAATATACGCGAGCATAACCTGAACTTCGAGGCCGGATCCACAGCAGCAGGCGAAATCCGCATAGAGAAATCCGAGCGCGTTTGCCGCGAGCTGGACAGGCTGCGCGATGGAGGCCGACAGTCGTTGTCGGCGAGTGCCCTGAAGGCTTACAAGAAGTGCCCGCTGCGTTTCTATCTCGAGTATGTGCGCAATATGCGAGGCGACGACGAGGTGGTCGACTATCTCTCGTCAGCCGACCACGGCACGATGGTGCAC
>JAIDUY010000297.1 GCA_029059965.1 Muribaculaceae bacterium | reverse complement strand
CAGGTAGCCCGCGCCGACCTCGCCAAGAAGCAGCTCGACTTCGTCATCGTCGACGAGAAAAATCCTCCGCGCAGCCTGTCGACCCTCGGACAGAAGCCCAAGGGACGTGCCGCCGCCCAGGACTCGGTTGCCTCGCGCCGCAAGCGCCGCACCTCGCGCAAGCGCTGAGCCCTTACCCAACTACGACCTTATATCTTCCTATGACAAACATACCTTCAGGAACCATCGAAATCGACGGTCTTCGCATCCAGGCAAACCATGGCGTGGAGACCCAGGAGACCATCGTGGGCAATACGTTCGAAGTGTCGGTCAAGCTGCGCTTCGATGCGGAACATGCCATGCGCACCGACCGCATCGACCTTACGCTGAACTACGCGGACATCGTAGCCCTCGTGCGCGAAGAAATGAAATTTCCGTCCAAGCTGCTGGAGCACGTCGTGTTCCGTATCTACCAGAACATTACTCACCGCTACACGCAGGTGTCCGGCGGCGAGATATCCGTCTACAAGCTCAATCCGCCGATTCCGGCCGAGCTGAACCGCGTGGGCTTCACCTTCCGCTGGTAGGCATCACGACAGAGACAACAAAGCAAAGGCCGTGTCGCAGCTGCGACACGGCCTTTGCTTTGTTGGGGTTATGCTCTCTTAGTTGAGGGCGCGGGAGAGGTTGTAGTTGGCGAACTCGAGGTCGTTGACGGCACGCTGGGCCAGGGTGTTGTCCATGCGGACGGCCTGACGGAGGTTGGTGACGAGCATGTTCTCGTTGTTGGTGCGAGCGCCGAGGATGGCCATCAGGTAGTAGGTGGTGGCGTCGGGGTTCTCGACGGAAGCGAGGGTTGTCTTAGCCTTGGCGTAGTCGCGGGCGAGAATCTGAGCGAGGGCTGCGTTGTTGGTACGGCTGCTGCCGAAAGCGCGTACGGCTGCGGCTGCGTCGCCCTGCTTGAGGTAGTAGACGCCGAGAGCGTCGCCGAGCTCGTCGACACCTGCAGCGGAGCCGAAGTGCTGGTTGGCGGAGGTGTAGTTGCCCTTGAGCATGTCGATGAGGCCGAGGTTCATCTGGGGTTCGGGATGGTTGCCCATGCCGGCGGCGCGGGTGAAGTTGGCCTTGGCGGCATCGTAGTCACCGGCAACGTACTGAGCCATACCGAGGTTGTTGAAGGTACGGTAGTCGTTGGGGTAGATGCGTGCTGCGGTATCGTAGATGCGGAGGCGCTCCTCGTTGTCATTGGTGAGGGTTGCGGCATAGAGGATTTCCTCGACGGAGAGCTGCGAGGGGTCGGAGGCGAGGAGGCGCTGGATTTCGGCGTCGCTCTTGCCGATTACGTCGATGGAAGCCGTGATGCGGGAGTAGCGGAGATGGGGCAGAATCTGATCGGCGAGCTTCTCCAAGACCTCGGAGAGGTTGCGGATTTCGCGTTCACGCTGCTCGGGGTCGCTGTACATGGAGAGGACGTTGAGGATGAGGTCCT
>JAIDUY010000296.1 GCA_029059965.1 Muribaculaceae bacterium | reverse complement strand
CCGAGCCTTATCGTCTTCAGCGTCAGATGTGTATTAGAGACTGCTGATGTACATAGTGCGCGACATGTAGTTATAGACTAGGGGACCGGAGGCCGAAGCTGTTGCTTCGCCCACCTTGACGGTGTCGGGAGTGAGGTCGGAGCTGATGCCGGTGCCGATGTTGACGAGCACCAGACGCGAGTCGAGCACAACGTAGCCGTCGTCGTGGGTCACCACGGCGATGATGCTGTTGTTGCCGGCCCAGGTGGGATAGTCGCCCTTGTCGAGCACCTTGCGGGCCTCGCTGCCGTCGGCATTGGCCACGAAGACGCCCTTGAAAGGCTCGGCGAAGAGCAGGCGGCTGCCGTCGGGGCTGAGCGACGCCCACAGGTAGGAATGGCTGTCGGCAAGAGGATTGATGCTTGTCTCGACGCCGTTGCGGCTCACTTTGACGGTGCGGTAGTCGGCGCGGGCATAGTCGCCGCCGGCGTAGGCCTGCACGTCGACATTGTCGCGGCTGGGAGCGGCAAGCACGGCGGGCTCGCCGTTGTCGACGCGGCATGAGCGGACGTCGCGCATCATCAGGCCGTCGCGCACTTCGGCGCTGCGGTAGTAGACGGTGCTGCCGTCGAGCGAGAATACGGGCTGGAATCCGACGCCGGCAGCGGCGTCGAGCTCGCGGACGGAACCTGTGCCAAGGTCCATGGCGCTGAGTCCGGTGTGGGTGTCGGGCGAGACCCGCAGGGGGGGGCCGTCCGGGCTGAGCACGGGGTGGTGCGAGCCTGCGGGCATGTCCAGCTGCCGGGCCGGTGGCATGGCGCTGAGCCCGAGGGCAAAGGCGCCGGCCATGAGCAGTGTCAGTGCTTTCATAGGTTAGGGTTGTTTTATAGTTGTTATTTTACAATCAGAATGGTGGAGATGGAGCCTTCGGCGCTGTCGACGCGGACGATATAGGCGCCTGCCGCTGCGGGTGCTGTCACTGTCAGGGCGTCGGTATCGGCGGGTGCCTCGACGTGATGCACGCATACGCCGGCTGTGGTGAACACGCGTACCGAACTGATGTCATTGGCGCGAACGGCGAATGTGCTGCCTGCGGCTACGGGGTTGGGAGTCACGAAGATGCCGCGGCTGACGGCGATGTTGTCCACGCCCGCTCCGCTGTAGTTGGCATATGTGGCGTAGAGGCGGCCGAGGTCGATGCTCTGTTCGCCCTTGTTGGCGCTGTCGCGCACGATGTTAAAGCGTATGCTCTGGACACTGAGGGGATAGAGGGCCAGGTCGGCGATATTGCCGAGGGCGCTGACGGGGAACTCGACTGTGTGCTTGACGCCGGCAGCGAAGTTTGCGCTACCGTCGGCGGGCGATACGGTGATGTTGTTGAGCTTGGTGTGGAGTGCCGAGCGGAAGTCGACGGTCAGGTTCTCGATGGCCACGGAGGGAGTGAACTCGAGTAACACCTTCTCGGGGATGCTGTAGAAGCAGACGTCTTTCGTCACGGTGATTGTCGGGGCGCGGGGCGCGTCGTAGGTGAATGCGATGTGGCCGTCGGCGCTCATGCTTTCCTTGCTGATGCCGGTCGATTTCTTCAGGGTCCAGTCGGTCCAGTCGTCCTGACCGAGCTCTGCGGCGGAAGCTATCTCGACGGTGACATGTGCCTCGTCCTCGAAGTCGCCGATACGGCAGCTGAATGTGGTGTTGCCTTCGGCGACAGCGCGCAGCACGCCGTTGGCGTCGATGCTGACGACGGAGGGGTCGGCCACTGTCCAGGTCAGCGACGAGGGATCGTAGACGTAGCGGGTGTCGCCGATGAAACTCTCAACCTCGACGGGATATTCGCGAACGCCGTCGATGAGCAGTTCCTTGATGCGGATGGACATCTGCGAGCCCTTGATTTCGATGGGTTTCTCGACGCTGACGCTGCCGTAGGTGGCTGTCAGTGTGCCGGTGGCGGCATTGCCTCCTGCGTAGAATGTATTGCCGGTGCAGGTGCCGATTCCTTCGGTGCAGCTGAGGGTGAAGTCGGTGAAATTATCGTCGATAACGGCGCCGTAGCTGTTGTAAGCCACTACGCGCGGGGTATAGGAGGCATAGATGGGCGAGAGCAGCTCGACGTCGTCGAACTCGAGTCGTGCCACTGTGGTGGCCTCCTCGGTATCTTCGGGAGCGATGGAGTAGACGAGCCAGCCGTTGGCCACGGCGCGGGGTGTGCCCTCGGTGGTGCGGTTCTCGATGCGGCCGTTGACGAGCATCTCGGCGGAGCCGCCGGCGTCGAAGTTGGCCATGTAGGAGCAGCCGAGCCAGCGGGCGAACTCGCACATCTTGGCGGTGTTACAACCGCTCGAAGCGCCGTAGACAGGATCGGTGGCCTTGTCGATGACCACGATGTAGAGCATCTTGCCGTCGGCCGAACAGCCGTAGCCGGTGCGGGAGTAGACCTGGCTGTTGTAGGTTTCGTTGCTGTTGTGGGCTGTCAGCTCGCCGCCTCGCATAATCAGGGCGTTGGGGCCTACGGCCTGTTCCACCTCGGGATTGACGGCATTGTCGCTGTTGGGGTTGTAGACCCAGCCGTAGCCGAGGGTAACGTTCTCGCCGGGTT
>JAIDUY010000295.1 GCA_029059965.1 Muribaculaceae bacterium | reverse complement strand
CTATCTCGTGCTTGAGCATGAAGGTCGTCACGCCCGTCTCGGTCGCGCCGTTCATGATGGCGCGGTTGATGGGGGCGGCTCCGCGATATTTCGGCAGCAGCGAGCCGTGGAGATTGAACGTTCCAAGCGGGGGCATGGTCCACACCACGCGCGGCAACATGCGGAAGGCTATGACGATGAAGAGATCGGCGCCTATCTCGCGCAACTGTCCGACGAACTGCGGATCGCTGAGCTTCTCGGGCTGCAGCAGCGGGAGTCCGTGGCGGACGGCGCACAGCTTGACCGCCGATTCGATGACTTTGTGGCCGCGGCCTCCGATTTTGTCGGGCATGGTTACGACGGCCTTGATGTTGAAACCGTTGTCGATAAGGGCTTCGAGGCTTTCGACGGCAAATTCAGGTGTGCCGAAGAATACTATTCCGAGGTCTTTGATGTCCATTATTCTGCTTTTTGTCTTGTCCCTTCCTCGAGGGCGGTCCATAGGGTGTCGCCGGCGGGGACGGGTGCTGTGATGTCGATTTCCTTGCCCGAAACGGGATGTACGAAGCGTATGCGGCGGGCGTGGAGCGATATGCTGCCGTCAGGGTTACTGCGCTTGTCGCCGTATTTCAGGTCGCCTTTGACGGGGCAGCCAATGGCCGACAGCTGGACGCGTATCTGATGCTTGCGCCCCGTCATGAGGTTGACTTCAAGAAGGTTGTAGCGCTCGCTCGTTGCGATGAGCTTATAAGCCAGGCGTGCCTCTTTGGCTCCCTGGCGCGGCTCGGCCGATGCGTAGCTTTTGTTGTTGCGCTCGGTGGTGGTGATGTAGTGCGTCAGTGTCGCCGAGTCTTCAGCGGGACGGTTGCGCGTTATGGCCCAGTATGTCTTGTGCACGTCTCCCGAGGCAAACATGGCGTTAAGCCGCGACAGCGCCTTGGAGGTCTTGGCGAACATCACGACGCCGCTCACGGGTCTGTCGAGGCGGTGCACGACGCCCATGAACACGTTGCCGGGTTTGTTGTCGCGCTCCTTGATGAATCTTTTCAGGGTCTCCGACAGGGGCTCGTCGCCCGTCTTGTCGCCCTGTACGATTTCGCCAGAGTGTTTGTTGACTATTATGATGTGGTTGTCTTCGTATAGTATATTATCCATCTTGTTTGAATAAGATGTGCAAAATTAACGAATTTAGCCCGTATTCCTATCCTTTGCGCCTTATGATTTTACCTGATGCCGTCCGCTCGAACCTTTCGACCGCCTCCGCCCGCTTGGGGAGGTAGCGGCGGGCGATGTCGCTCGCACTGAGTCTGCGCATGGCCTGCTCGGCCAGTACAGGACTACCCTCCACAACAAGCAGGACACTGCTGCCCCACTCCACGCTGGGCTCGCCCCTTACATAGAATTCGGTTTCCGCATCCAGGACGGAGGCGTACATCTGCTCGAGTACTTCGGGATGCAGTTTGAGGCCGGCGGAGTTTATGACGTTGTCGGCACGGCCGAGCAAGCGGAAAGTCCGGCTGTCGATGAGTTCGACTATGTCGTTCAC
>JAIDUY010000294.1 GCA_029059965.1 Muribaculaceae bacterium | reverse complement strand
ATGTAGAGGGCTTCGGGCACGGGTGCCGCCGAGGTGACGAAGCGGAGCCGCGACGAGATTGTCGGAGCCGGGACGGCCAGCACGACGGTGCCTGCGTGGAGGAGCAAAAGGTTATCGTAGAGGACTTCGAGGTCGGCCACGGTGTGGGTGGATATGATGACTGTCTGCGTTTCGTCGATGCAGCGGCTCATCATGCGTCGCAGTTCTTTCTTGGAGTCGATGTCGAGGCCGTTGGCGGGTTCGTCGAGCAGGAGCAGACGCGGGCGCAGTGCCAGGGCGTAGGCTATGCCTGTCTTGTGGCGCATACCGAGCGAGAGGCTCTTGAGGCGCTCGTTGCCTGTGAGGCCGAATGCGGCGAGGTTGGCCTCGAACATGTCGGCGTCGAATGTGGGGTAGAAGGGCGCGTGGTATTTAGCTGTCTGGCGTATGGTTCGGAATGGGCTCTGCCAGTCGTCGGTGAGGTAGAATACGGAGCTCATTGTCGACGGGAGGCGGTCGGCGGGGTTCTCGCCGTCGAAGTCGATGCTTCCTTCCTGAGCAATGAGGCTTCCGGAGGCGAGGCCGAGCAGTGTGGTCTTGCCGGCTCCGTTTTCTCCGAGGAGCAGGCAGATGCCTGTGTCGATGCCGGCATCAATGTCGGCAAGTGCTTTGTGGCCTTTGCCGTAGGAGTAGGAGATGTTTTTGAACCGTAGCATATGGCTTGTTTTCTTGTTAGAGGATGAGGATGAAGAGAGCGATTGTGAGGAGGGTTGCGATTGCGGCTTCCATATGAATTGTGTTGCTTGATTAGTGTTGTAGTTGACTAACACACTGCAAAGGTATGCAAACTATATATTCCCTCCAAATTTTCGGTCGATTTTTTTGCTGAAAATTTTTCGCTTGTCGGGTAATGCCTTGTGTGACAGTGTTCTATTGAAAGAAAAAAAAGAGCCGCAAATTTGCGGCTCCTGTAGCTTACGGGCTGTCGGACGGTGTTCAGCGCGACTCGGCGGCGTTTGCGGCGCGGCGGAGGTAGACTGCAGCGTCGGCGTCGGAGTTCTCGGCGCGGCGGGTGTAGTCGCGAGCTCGGTCCATTGCGCTGTCGGCACGCCGCTGATAGTCGCGAGCGCGGTTGTAGTCGCCTCGTCGGTTGTAGGATTCGGCTTCGCGGAGGTAGCGGTCGGCGTCGCGCTGGTAGGATTCGGCGTTTCGGCGATAGTTTTTGGCCGACGAAATGCACGACTCGGCGCGGCGGATGAATGATGCTACCTGCGAGTAGCGCTGCGAGTTGGAATCGGCTGCGGCCTGCGGTGCGGCGAATGTGAGCGAGCCGATGGCTATGACTGCGATAAGAGCCAGACGGAGAGATGGTTTCATGTCGGTTACAGGATTAGAATTCGCTGGAAAAGTGAAAGCGTATTTTGGGGAAGTCGTTCTGGGCCATTGTGAGTACGAATGCGGAGTCGGCCAGGAACACGTCGCGTCCGTCGCGGTCGAGTGCCATGAACTGGTGCTTGCGCTTCTTGAACGCGGCGAGTGCTTCGGGGTCGTCGCTCTCTATCCAGCATGCCTTGTGCATGCTCATGGGCTCCCAGCGGCACTGGGCGCCGTACTCGTGCAGGAGTCGGTACTGGATGACTTCGAACTGGAGCTGTCCGACGGTTCCGATGACTTTGCGGCCGTTGAACTGGTGGTGGAACAGCTGTGCGACGCCTTCGTCCATGAGCTGCTGTATGCCTTTGTCGAGCTGCTTGGCTTTCATGGGGTCGGCATTCTCGATATACATGAACAGTTCGGGCGAGAAGGAGGGGAGGCCTTTGTAATGAATCTGTTCGCCGCTGCTGAGCGTGTCGCCGATCTTGAAGGTGCCGTTGTCGGGAATGCCGACGATGTCGCCGGGGAATGCCTCGTCGACGATGTTCTTCTTCTGAGCCATGAATGCCGTTGGAGCGGCGAAGCGGAGCGTCTTGCCTGTGCGGACGTGGAGGTAGGGCGCGTTGCGCTCGAAGCGTCCGGAGCATACTTTGACGAATGCTATGCAGGAGCGGTGGTTGGGATCCATGTTGGCATGAATCTTGAAAACGAATCCGCTGAAGGGCTCTTCGGCGGGCTCGACGCGGCGTTCGATGGCCTCGATGGGTCTGGGCGCGGGGGCGATGCGGACGAAGCAGTCGAGGAGTTCCTTGACGCCGAAGGTGTTGAGTGCCGAGCCGAAGAATACGGGAGCCACTTCGCCGGCGAGGTAGCTGTCGACATCGAATTCGGGGTAGACGCCTTCGATGAGTTCGAGGTCCTCGCGGAGTTTGGCGGCGTCGGTCTCGCCGACGGCTTCGTCGATGCGGGGGTCGTCGACGTTGTCGATTTCGACGCGCTCGGTGGCTTTCTGCTTGTCGGGGGTGAATAGGTCGAGGCTGTGCTCGAAGATGTTGTATACCCATTTGAAATTGGCTCCGATGTTAATTGGCCAGCACAGGGCTGTGT
>JAIDUY010000293.1 GCA_029059965.1 Muribaculaceae bacterium | reverse complement strand
CCGCTAGGGGCCGGCGCGCCCGCCGACCCCACGGCCACCCGCGCCGCCATCGGGGCTACCCCAACATCCCCTAAATACCCGTCCGGGCCGCATTCGCGCGTCTTGCCGCCGGCGCACCACAGGCGCGAGTCTTGCTGCGCGACGCAAATATGCGCGCCCTGACATATGTAGGCCCCGAACGCATACGCCGCCGCAAGGAGCTCCAGCACCTCACCGACAGCATCGCGACCGTCTATCCGCACATATCGCCCGACTCGGCATACGCCATGGCCGTCGAGGCGCGACGCCGCCACCGCGGGCCGCGCCGCCGCATATCCACAAGGGTGGAGAACGATGCCGAAGTTCTAGACTGGGGACTGTCGAAGGGCTTTAGGCGATACCTGAACGAATGGGTGCTCGACGGCACGCTCAAGACCGACCGCGCCTCGCTCTACACGCCCTACTTCCCCATCCGCAACAGGCTCAGCCACCTTCAGGTCGACTTCAACAACGATTCGATAGTCATCGACGGCCTCCGCTACAAGGCCGGACACTCCGACCTTGCCGTCGACGGCATCGTGTCGGACATCCGCCGAAGCCTCGCTGGACGCCGCAACAATCCGCTAAAGGTGAATTTCAGCATCAGCAGCGACACTCTGGACATCAACCAGCTCGCCGCCACGGCATTCGCAGGTGCGGCATTCGCCGATAGATTGCGTCGCGGTGAGAGCGTCGCCACTGCGCGCCTTGACAGCGAGGATGAGGACCTCGACCGCCAGTTCTCCGACGCCGTGGCCGCATCCGACACTCTCGCGCCCATACTTATTCCTACCAACATCGACGCCAGCATCCGTGTCCGAGCCAACAACATCCTCTACTCCGACCTGCTTCTCGATGATTTCAGCGGCGAAGTGCTGGTCTACGACGGTGCTGTGAACCTCAACGGCCTGCACGCGGCATCCGACGCCGGCGACGTCAGTCTGTCGGCGCTTTACAGCGCTCCGCGCAGCACCGACATTCGCTGCGGCATGGGTCTTGAACTCAAGGGCTTCAATATCGAGCGCTTCCTCGGGCTCGTTCCCGCCATCGACTCTATCATGCCGCTGATGCGCGATTTCTCGGGTATCATCGACGCCGACATCGCCGCCACAGTCGACATCGACAGCACCATGAACATGGAGCTGCCCACCCTCGACGCCGCCGTGCACCTCACCGGCGAGAATCTTGCATTCATCGACCCCGAAACATACCGCACCATCGGCAAATGGCTGCGCTTCCGCGACCGCGCCGACAACCACATCAGCCACATGAGCGTACAGCTGCTCGTGCGCAACAACGAGATGCAGCTCTTCCCCTTCGAGTTCGACATCGACCGCTACCGCCTCGGCGTCGTGGGCCACAACGACCTTGCCATGAACTTCGACTACCACATTGCCGTGCTCAAGTCGCCGCTGCCCTTCAAGTTCGGCGTCACTGTCAAAGGCAATCCCGAGCACTATAAGGTAAGACTCGGCGGTGCCAAGTTCAAGCCCGGCATGGCTGCCGAGCGCGTCGACATGGTCGATACCGTCCGCATCAACCTCGTGCGGCAGATTCAGAACGTGTTCCGACGCGGTGTCAGCCGCTCGCGTTTCGCCCGCCTTGACACACAGACACTCGAAAGCGCCGGAAAGATAGAACTCGGAGCCGACACTCTCAGCCGCAGCGACTCCCTGATGCTCATCAACAGCACCGACATACCGCCGGCCATAGAACCATGACAGAGAACAAGATAAAAGCAGTGCTGTTCGACATGGACGGCATACTCTACGACTCCATGCCCGGACACGCGCGGGCATGGCTTGCCATGTGCCGCGCCGAGGGCATCGACGCGGAATACGATGAATTTTTCGCCTACGAAGGCCGCACCGGTGCTTCGACCATAAACATCTTCTTCAGGCGGCAGTTCGGACGCGGGGCCACCGAGGACGAGGTGAAGCGGCTCTACGGAATCAAGAGCGCCAACTTCGCATCCTACGGTCCTCCGCCCGTAATGCAGGGAGCACCCGAGGCCGTTGCTGCTGTCATGGACGGCGGAGCGCTGCCCGTGCTCGTCACCGGCTCCGGCCAGGCTTCGCTGCTCGAAAAACTCGAAAAGGATTATCCCGGCGCATTTCCGCCCGAAAGGCGTGTGACGGCTCACGATGTCGTCCACGGCAAACCTGACCCCGAGCCCTTCCTGAAGGGGCTGGAGAAAGCAGGAGCCGTTGCAGCCGAGGCAATAGCTGTCGACAACGCCCCGCTCGGAGTCGAGTCGGCCTCGCGTGCCGGAATATTCACCATCGGCGTGCGCACAGGTCCTCTCAGACCCGGCAGCCTCCTCGAAGCCGGAGCCGACATGGAGCTGGATTCCATGAACGCCCTGGCCGACATCCTGCCATCGCTTATGGCGGATGAGAACAGCTGAACGTATTCGTCTGTTTCCTATAAGAAAGTTCGAATGTAATTTATACAATTTGTGCACTTACTTATAATCGGGCTTCTCCGGATTCCGGCATCATGCGTCAACATCCGGAAAAACGTTCTCTATGAGCATCATTACTATGGAAACCAAACTGATTTTCACCAATCTCGTAGGCGAGGCCCTTGACTCGCTCGCCAACTCGCTCGGCAATCCGCAGGCAGCCGTCATCGCCGATGTCAACACAGCACAGTTCGTACTGCCGCTGCTCCATAAGGACTCTCGCACCGCGGCGGCAGCCACACTTATCACAGTACGCGCAGGCGAGGACGCCAAGAGCATCGAAGAAATCAGCCGCGTTTGGCGGCAGCTCGACCGTGCCGGAATGACGCGCAGCTCGCTCATCATAAACCTCGGCGGCGGCGTAGTGACCGACCTCGGCGGATTCGCGGCAGCGACCTTCAAGCGCGGAATACGCTTCGTCAACATCCCGACCAGTGTGCTCGGCGCCGTCGACGCAAGCTATGGCGGCAAGACGGGCATAAACTTCGACGGCGCAAAGAACCAGATAGGAGTCTTCGCCGACCCCGAAGCCACCATCATATCAAGTATCTACTTCAACACCCTGACGACCACGCAGATTCTGTCGGGCTACGCCGAGATGCTCAAACATGCCCTGCTCGACAGCCGGGGAACACTCGACCGCCTTCTTGCCTTCTCGCCGGTCTATCCTCAGTTCGACTCCGAGCGTATGCTCCCCCTTATCGAGGCAAGTTCCGAAGTCAAGCGCAAAGTCGTCAGCGAAGATCCCCGCGAGACAGGCCCGCGCAAGGTGCTGAACCTCGGCCATACCGTCGGCCATGCTATCGAGAGCCTCGCATTGTCGCGCCAGAGCGCCGTCGCCCACGGCTATGCCGTCGCATGGGGCTGCGTCACGGCCCTGATTCTGTCGCACCTCGAGCTCGGATTCCCCTCCGACATACTACACAAATTCGCCGACTACGTACTGACAAACTTCGGCGCATGGCCACTGACCTGCGACGATTACCCTGCCCTCCTCGAATATATGCGCAAGGACAAGAAAAACAAGGGCGACGGCAAAATCTCGTTCACACTGCTCACCGATGTCGGCCAAGCGCAGACCGACTGCGCATGCTCCGAAGAACGCATCGAGGCCGCCCTCGACATCTACCGCGACCTCATGCACCTGCCCTGAACCTAATTCGCTCAGCCTTGTTATAATTACATAAGCAGTAGGTCGGATTCAATCTTTTGATCTGCCACTTAAACAACAACGTTAAACTAACTGCTAAATAATTATGAAAGGCATCAATGTGAATTATGTCGGACAATCCCGCTGGTGGTGGGTTGTTCTTCTTGTGGGCATTCTTCTGGTCATCGGAGGTTTCGCCTATTGGTTCTGGCCCGCTGCAGGCTATGCCGTAGCATCCCAGATTTTCGGATGGCTGCTCGTTCTGGCAGGCATCGTCCAGCTCTGTGTCGCCGCAGGCCCCAACCATCCCACCGGATGGGGCTGGTGGATTGCAGGCGGCATGATTGACCTGTTCATCGGTTTCATGCTTGTCCGCAGCGTGCTCCTCTCCGAGGCCGTGCTGCCCTACTTCCTGGCCATCATCTTCATCTTCTGGGGCATCGAGGCATTCGTAGGCGCCGCCATGCGCCGCCACTCGCGCTACTGGTGGCTGGGCATCATCAACGGCATCCTGCTCTGCATCATCGGTTTCCTGTTCCTCGAAGCCGGATGGGCCACCGAAATGGCAATGGTATCCTTCCTCACCTCGATAGCTTTCATCTACTGGGGATTCACAGTCGCCATCGCCGGCTACGAGATGAAACCAATTCACGAGAA
>JAIDUY010000292.1 GCA_029059965.1 Muribaculaceae bacterium | reverse complement strand
CCCATTCCTCCCGCCCCCGTGAGCAGCGAAGAGGAATTCCCCTTCTGACATAGAACCTACACGCAGCATAGCAACAGCAATACGACTAAATGGCTACCGAACTCAAACACCTGACCAAGCGTCAGGAAAACTACTCTCAGTGGTACAACGAGCTTGTGGTCAAGGCCGACCTGGCCGAGCAGTCCGCCGTGCGCGGCTGCATGGTCATCAAGCCCTACGGCTACGCAATCTGGGAAAAGATGCAGCAGACCCTGGACCGCATGTTCAAGGAAACGGGCGTGCAGAACGCATACTTTCCCCTTCTCATCCCCAAGAGCTTCCTCTGCCGCGAAGCCGAACACGTGGAAGGCTTCGCCAAAGAATGCGCCGTAGTGACCCACTACAGGCTTAAGAACGCTCCCGACGGCAACGGCGTCATTGTCGACCCGGACGCCCGCCTCGAGGAGGAACTCATTGTGCGCCCCACCTCCGAGACCATCATATGGGGCACCTACCGCAACTGGATTCACTCCTGGCGCGACCTGCCCGTGCTGTGCAACCAGTGGGCAAACGTGATGCGTTGGGAGATGCGCACACGTATGTTCCTGCGCACCGCCGAATTCCTGTGGCAGGAAGGCCACTGCGCCCACGCCACCGCCGAGGAATCGGAGGCCCGCACCGTGCAGATGATCAAGCTCTACGCCGACTTCGCCGAGAAGTACATGGCAATGCCCGTCACCATAGGCGTCAAGACCGCCAACGAACGCTTCGCCGGCGCCCTGAACACCTATACCATCGAGGCCATGATGCAGGACGGCAAGGCGCTGCAGAGCGGCACATCGCACAACCTCGGCCAGAACTTCGCCAAGGCTTTCGACGTGACCTTCGCCAACCGCGACAACCAGCCCGAATACGTATGGGCCAACTCGTGGGGCGTGTCCACCCGTCTGATGGGCGCCCTCATCATGACCCACTCCGACGACAACGGCCTTGTGCTGCCGCCTCATCTGGCGCCCATACAGGTTGTGATCGTGCCTATCTACAAGAACGCCGAGCAGCTGGCCGCCATCACCGAAAGCGTGATGCCCATCGTGGAGCGCCTGGCTCAGCTGGGCATATCCGTCAAGTACGACGACGCCGACAACAAGCGCCCCGGATTCAAGTTCGCCGACTACGAGCTCAAGGGCGTGCCCGTGCGTCTGGTCATCGGCGCCCGCGACATCGAGGCAGGCACCGTCGAGGTGATGCGCCGCGACACGCTCGAAAAGAGCACACAGCCTTTGGCAGGCATCGCCGACTACGTCAACACCCTGCTCGAAGAAATCCAGACCAACCTCTTCATCAAGGCCAAGACCCTGCGCGACGCCAAGACCTACGTCTGCGACAGCTACGACGACTTCAAGGCCCGCATCGAAGATGGCGGTTTCTTCCTCTGCCACTGGGACGGCACCACCGAAACCGAAGAACTCATCAAAGCCGAGACCAAAGCGACAATCCGCTGCATACCTCTCGACGGCGACGACACACCCGGCAAGTGTATGGTGACCGGCAAGCCCTCGGCGCGCCGCGTCATCATCGCCCGCAACTATTGATATAGAAACACATTACTGCATACATCGAGTCGACGGTACCTTATATAATATATAGGTATCGCCGACTCGCAATTGGTTCGGACGTTCTTTTCTTAACTGCGCCTTCGGAATATACGACACTATTTTAACCGACGATTCAAGGGTTTGTATATTAAATATTTATTAGCATTTAATTTAATCATTATTAACAACTTCCAAGTGTGATAGGTGTGAACTAATGCTTAATTTTGTGCAATTTCCGAATATACTATAAACCATTGACTAATACAACTTAAAAATACTAATCACAATCACACAGTACCAATCAAAATTATGGGAAAATCCTTCCTCCGCAGTATGAGTCTTGCGCTCACAGCCGCCTTCACCATCGGCGGAGCAGCAGCTCAGGAAGCCAACATCCAGGGCTATTTCCGTGTGCAAAGTGCACAAGACCAATCCATCGTAGAAGTACGCGGTCCGCTCACGACAGCACCGGACGTTACATTCAACGAATCTCTTACTAAAGCAGGCACAGTAATGCGCCTCCGTGCCGTGCCCCAGAACTACAAGGGACAGACACGCTACATCATCGGCAACCTCAGCTCCCAGGGCATCGAAGTATTCGGAGCACCCGATGCCAACTATATGGATGCCATAGTGGACATTGCGGCTGACGTCGACATGGGCGACTACCAGGCCGCCATGTACTCCCTGCAGCGCAACATTCGCGAAATCGGCTATATCTCGGCTGGCCGCACGATTATCCAGGCTCTTTTCGAGGTTGTCGCAGGTCGTCTCGACAGTGAAATCGGCAGTCTGACCCAGGAACAGAAAGATGCGCTCGGCTACGAGCCGGGTCAGGAATCTCTCAAAGAGTTCGCCCAGCGCTTCAACAGTGAGGTATCCGCCAATATCGACCTGAACGCATATCTCGAACCCGTAGAAGGAACAGACGACCAGTATCGTCTCTA
>JAIDUY010000291.1 GCA_029059965.1 Muribaculaceae bacterium | reverse complement strand
ATACTGGAGCGCCCTCTTCCGCGCCCACGCCCGCGCCGGCAACACGGCCGAAGCCGCATCGGCATTCGCCACCGCCGCCGCCCTCGCCGCCGACAACACCGAGACCATAGGCTGGCTCGCCGACTGCGTGCTCACCTACGCCCCCTCGCTGGCCCGCGAGGCCCTCGAAGCCGTCGACTCCGCCATAGCCAAAGAGCCCACCGACTTCCGCCTGACCGAACTGCGCTGCGGACTCCTCGTACAGACAGGACGCCAGGAAGAAGCCCTCGAAACCCTGCGCACCTTCCTCCAGCGCTGTCCCGACAACATCGACGCACTGCGCAGACTGTTGGCGTCGAATGCTCCCGACACAGCCCCCTTCGTCGAGGCAATCTACAAGGCAAGCCCTGAGCTTATGACACCCGACAACGTCAGCGCCATCGCGGCAACGCTCCATCTCGGCGGCGCCATGCGCGCACTTGTCGACTTCCTCGTAGTCGTTGCTCACCACTCCGACGGCAGCGAGGCCGACATCGCCGAAACGACTGACGGCGACGGGAACAGCAAAAGGCTCAACGTCTCCTTCGCCCTGCTCGGCCCGTGGATCGAAGGGCTGTTCGCACTGGGACGCTACGCCGACGTGGCAACCCTGATGGGCGCCTTGCCCAACCCCGAGGTGCTGCCCGCATCGCCTCTGAGCGGCGCACCCGTGGCAGCAGCGGCTGTCATAGCGTGGATGAAGCTCGAGAAGGAAGAGGAAGCCAAGGCTTTCATAGCCGCAGCTCGCCCCGGATTCGAGGCTGTGCTTGCGGCAGCTCCGCTTGCGGTGCGCATGACGGTGCGCTCGCTGCTGTCGCTCTTCGACGCGGCAGGACGCCATCCCGCCTCCGACCGCCTGTTCTGGCAGTACCACGACCCTTACGGCTACGGGAAATTCGAATAAGTACTAAGAGCCTAACTTAAAGAATGTTTTACAGCATCTCAGAGCCCACGGGACCAAAATATGCTGTAAAACATTTTTCTTTTTGCCTCTTTTATTTGTTCAATTTGAAAATGCTCGCTAACTTAGAGGCATCAATCTCTCCCTCATCGCCTCCGGCACTATACGGAGAGCCCGAAAAAGACAGATCATTATACACCCTAACTAACACAATATAAAAAAACTAACCCGATATGACCAAGACCATCACCTTCAACGAGCTCCGCCGCCTCAAAGACCGTCTGCCCGACGGTTCCATGCATCAGATTGCAGACCGTCTGAACACCACCGTACAGACCGTGCGCAACTACTTCGGCGGCAGCAACTACGACTTCGGCAAAAACTGCGGCGTACACATCGAACCCGGTCCCGACGGAGGTATCGTCGTTCTCGATGACAGCACCATCTACGACATGGCCGTAGAAATCCTCCAGAGCCAGGAAGCAGAATAAAGCATTCTGCCCGCACCCAAAACCGACGTTGCGCCGGCAGGAACGCGTCCCTCAGGACGCCCCGGCCGGCGCACGTCGCACGGGCACAGGACCTGTCGCGCCGAGAGACCCGGGCGCCGTCAGCATGCCTGACATCGATTCGCCTGCAGTCTGCCCGGCCGTCGCCCTCTCGCCCGTTTCCGGCACAAGCCCTACCCGAGTCCTATACCACGCCGCGCTCATGAGCATGAGCGCGAGCGCATCCCTCCCCTCCTCCCGACCGACCGAAAAACACACACTCACAACCACACACCGAAGCCCATGACTAAACGACAGCTGCTGTTGGGCAACGAAGCCTTTGCCCTCGGTGCGATTCACGCCGGAATGTCCGGCGCCTATGCCTACCCCGGAACGCCGTCGACCGAAATTCTTGAATTTGTACAGCGCGACCCCATCGCGAAAGAACGCGGCGTGCACTCCCACTGGAGCGCCAACGAGAAAACCGCGGTGGAGGAAGCCCTCGGCATGTCTTTCGCCGGACGTCGCGCCATCGCCGCCATGAAGCACGTAGGCCTTAACGTGGCGGCCGACCCCTTTGTCAACTCCGCAATGACCGGCGCTAACGGCGGCCTTATTGTCGTAGCCGCCGACGACCCGTCCATGCACTCGTCGCAGAACGAGCAGGACAGCCGCTTCTACGGCGCCTTCGCCCGCATCCCTGTTCTGGAGCCGGCCGACCAGCAGGAAGCCTACGACATGGCCGCCTACGGCTTCGAGCTGTCCGAGAAATACGCCACTCCGGTATTGCTCCGCCTTGTAACGCGCCTCGCACATTCCCGTGCAGCAGTGGCCACCGTCGGCGAGCCGGCACCCGAGAATCCGATGAGCAATCCCGACAAGCCCGCGCGCTGGGTGCTCATGCCCGCCAACTCGCGTCGCCGCTATCCCGAAGTGCTTGACACCTACAACGCCCTCGAAGACGCCGCCTCGACACGCTTCACGCACCTCACCGACGGCCCCGACCACAGCATCGGCATCGTGGCCTCGGGCATAGCGTGGAACTATGTCATGGAGGCTTTCGGAGGCGAATGCCCCTATCCCGTTCTCAAGGTGGCTCAGTATCCCATACCGCAGAAACTGCTGCGGCAGCTTGCCGACAGTTGCAAGAGCGTCATGGTGGTCGAGGAAGGCCAGCCCGTAATCGAGGAGTCGCTGCGCGGCATAGGCACGCCCGACGGCTTTGTCCGCGGCCGTTACACCGGCGAGCTTCCCCGCACGGGCGAGCTGTCGGTCGAGTCCGTTCGCCGCGCCTTCGGCATCGCCGCCGCCCCTGTGCCCGCCACTCCCGAGGCCGTCACTCCCCGCCCGCCGGCACTCTGCCAGGGCTGCGGTCACCGCGACGTGTTCCACGCCCTCAACGACACCCTCTCCGGATATGAATCGCCCAAAGTGTTCGGCGACATCGGCTGCTATACCTTAGGCTATCTGGCTCCTTTCCGCGCCATCGACACCGTGGTCGACATGGGCGCGTCCATCACCATGGCCAAAGGTGCCTCCGATGCCGGACAGCACCCCGCAGTTGCCGTTATCGGCGACTCCACCTTCACCCACAGCGGCATGACGGGTCTGCTGGACGCCATCAACGAGAACAGCAACATCACCGTCGTCATCTCCGACAATCTCACCACGGCCATGACAGGCGGTCAGGACAGCCAGGGAACCGGCAAGCTGCGCGACATCTGCATCGGCCTCGGCGCCGCCCCCGAACACGTGGTGGAGATAGACGCTTCGCCGCGCAAGGTAGCCGAGATGGCGGAAGTGTTCCGCCGCGAAATCGACCATGACGGACTGTCGGTCATCATCGCCGCACGCGAGTGCCTCCAGACTGCCCGTCGTCACAACTCATCCAAAACAAGACGGTCATGAAGAAAGACATAATCCTCGCAGGCGTAGGC
>JAIDUY010000290.1 GCA_029059965.1 Muribaculaceae bacterium | reverse complement strand
TCGTGGGCTCGGATTTGTGTATAAGAGACAGCACCTGGATTCAGCGCTTCAACTACGACCCCGAGACCGAGGAGAAGTACAACCTCGCCGAACTCGAACGCCTCGGCGCCTCCAAGAACCCCCAGTGGCTCAAGAAGCCTATGATCTGGGCCGAGGACTACGGCGTGCGCACCTCTCTCACCGCAGAATGAACTGACTCTCTCTAATCTCTATAAGCAAAAATGCATATGAAACTCAATATTTCTGCAGCCCTTGCGGCTACCGTTGCCGCCGCTGCCCTGACAGGCTGCGCCAACCACGACCTCATTCCCGACATCGCGGAAGTGGGTCAGGCTGTGCCCACCGTCTACTGGGAAGTAGGCTCCACCGTCTGCAAGGCCGGTGAGTCCTTCAGCTTCCAGGGCAAGTACACCAACGTCCCCGGACGCACTCCGCTCCGCAGCGAGGTGTGGTACCAGATTCTCCGCTCCGACAACGCTTCCGTAAGCGCAAAACTCGGCGGTGCATCCCTGAGCTACACACAGACAGCGGCAACCCTCGACACCATGCGTTCCTTCCAGTGCCATGCATCCTTCCCCCATCAGGCCGAGTACTGGGACGGACATCAGAACATCTTCAGCGGTACCGTGCCCGTGTCGCGCACTCTCTCGCCCGTAACCTGGGTGGATGCCTCCGAGTGGGATCAGGAACGCTTCGACACCTACTATCCCGAAGGTTTCGCTCTCGAGTTCGTCAACAAGATCTACGAGTACCTCACCTCGCCCGAGAGCGCTCCGAGCTACTACTCGGCTCTGCGTACCGTATATCTGAACTATAACTTCACCAACGAGCAGTTCGCTGCTGTGGGTCTGCCCCAGCTCGACCTCAGCGCCGAGGACGGCGGCGCCGCCGTAAAGAGCGACGCATGGTTCGCCACCACCGAGCCCACCGAGGAAAACCAGGTCGGCGTCTACTTCATCACCTACGACGCCAACGGCAAGGCTGTCTACAACGAGCGTCCCATGGACTACGTGCCCGCTGAAGGCGAAGTGGTATACCCCGTCTACAAGTCGTCGCCCTGGGTATTCTGCCGCTACGACGACAACACAGGCGGTATCTCCACAAGCGTACGCGAAGACTGGCTGCCCAAGTTCCGCACCCTGCTGCAGAACATCCCCTTCCGCGACTGGATCTACGACAGCTCCAACGGCGTCTACAAGGTTGACTTCTCGCGCAGCTACAGCCTCGAGGCTCAGTTCCGCTCCTACGACAAGGATTCCGACAAGCTCAACGACCCCAACGCGCCCGAGTACGAAGGCATCACCTCCAAGACCGACCTCAAGACCATCTCCATCAACTAACTGCATTAACTCCACGAACTCATGAAACTTATCCGCTATATGGCCGTGGCCCTGGCTGCAGGAGCGATGATGGCCGGATGCGTCGACAAAGAAATCGACGAGTCGTTCATCCCCAACCCCGATGTGGACTTTACCTACAACGTGGCAGGCGACCAGTATCCCTACGATTTCTACGTCGTATCCACAATACAGTTCAACAACACCTCGTCGGCCTCCGGCAACTTCACCTGGGACTTCGGCGACGGCACAACCTCCAACGAGGTAAGCCCCACCCACAAGTTCGAGACCGCAGGCCTCTACAAGGTGACTCTGACTCACGACACCAAAGGCTCCGTGACATACCCCATCCTCATCTACGACATCACTCCGGTGCTCAGCATGGCTGATTGCTCCACAGACATCGTAGAGGTGAACAACTCCTATGTCACCTTCAGCCTCGAGCTCCCCAACCCCGAGAATCTCCCCGTGCGCTACGAATGGACCTTCCCCGAAGGCACCACCTACGAGGACGGCACCGAAGTGACTTCCTTCACCGGCACCAGCGACGCCCAGGGCAACATCACCTATCCCGCAAAGGTGAAGTTCCGCAACGTCGGCTCGCAGCGCGTGACCATCCGCACCTACTTCGACACCACCGGCGAGAACCGTCGTCTCGAGGATACATACCTCAACGTGCAGGTAGGCCTCACCGAGCCCGCTCCCACTCTGTACTACGCACAGCGCGGCGGCAACATCAAGGCCATGAAGCTCGTCGACAACCTCCCCGCAGGCACCAAGCTCCTGCCCTTCGACATGGGCGTGGCCAGCGGCGCCACCGTCTTCAACCTCTGCTATTCCGACGTGGCAGGCACTGACGAAGAAGGCAACCCCTCAAACGAAGGCTGGGTCTACATCCTCGACGCAGGCAAGCAGTACTACTACATCAACGATGAGAACGGTGTCCTCGGCGACGGCAAAATCACCGCCATGCGCACCGACGGTACCGGCGTCAACACCGTAATCACCAACGTGGGCGGCGCCGCCTTCCTCGATCCCTTCATCGGATGCGTCTACAACGGCAACCTCTACTACACCGACCGCAACACCGGTACCTCCAAGGTATCCGTAACCACCCGCGGTGCCGTACAGGGCAAGAAGAGCGCCACCGAGCGCGACAGCTACGCATGGCAGAACAACCTCATCCCCTACTACGGACGAGGCATCTCCTACGGCGCTATCTCCAACGGCCTCTTCCGCGACTCCGCCGGCTACTGGTGGTGGGGCAAGAAGTACAACGGCAACGGTATCTTCCGCTTCAAAGACACTCAGATTTTTGCAAGCCAGGCTGAAGCCGACGCTTCTCCGCTGCCCGCTCCCGTAGTTCTCAACGGCCTCCAGTTCACCACCTTCGCCATGGATGAAGCCCGTCAGGGTCTCTATGTATGGCGTCGCACTCCCAACCCCGGTTTCGTAGCCTACAAGCTCCCCGGCATCAGCGAGACTCTTGCCATGGACGCCACTCCCCAGGCCTATATCCAGATGGAAGCCGACCCCGTGAACACCACCGAGTCCGAAGGCCTCCACATCACCCAGATGGCTGTCGACCAGACCAACGGCCGCGTATACTTCTGCTGGCGTCCCGTCGATGGCGACGGCAGCGGTATCCCCGCAGGCATCGTCTACTACGATCCCGCCGACCAGAAAATCCACAAGTACGGCGAGACCTCCGACCTCGGAACGGGTATTGTAATCAACCCCAACCCCACAAAACTCTTCTGAGACACTCCAAAGCTTAATCAATAGAAAAGGGTCGGCTATATGGCCGACCCTTTTTGCCAATTAAACAGATTATATGAAGAAACTGATCGGAGCAATCCTGCTTGCCTGCACGGCTCTCGGCGCCAATGCCGCCGGCGAGGACGTCATGCGCGAGCACCGCGCCATATGGATGAGCTCCATGCTCTCCTCCACATGGCCCGGGCAGCAGATTACCGAAACTTCGGCTGCCGCCACCAAGAGCAGCCT